>JAPPMR010000315.1 GCA_028818995.1 Candidatus Poribacteria bacterium
AAGCAACACCGTCAGGGCTTAACAGGTTCTGAAGTAAACTCAAAATAGGTTGCCAATTCTGTTCCTCATATATAACATCTGATGCAAGGATGACGTCAAATTTGTATTGAAAACAGAGCGCGTTCCAATCCATTTGGATAAAAATAGCGGAATCAATACCGTTTTGCTGAGCGTTATGTTTCGCAAATAAAAGCGCATCATGCTCAAAATCGGTAAAAACTACTTTAGCACCCGCTTGACATGCGGCAATCCCCGCCAACCCAAAACCGCATCCGATCTCTAAGACACGCTTTTCAGAAAGCGGCCTATCCAACTCTGATATGTGGCGTGCTAAGCCAATAGCAGACTCCCACAGATAAATCCAATAGGGTAGTAAAAGCCAGCCTTTACTGTCCTCTCTACTCAGTTTATCCAAGAAACGGTCAGGGGCATCTACGATCATCAGTTGAATCTCTCTGTCACTCAACTGAATAGTTGTGTCCGTAACCGGGTAATCATTCAGAAGGTTTTTCATTGGATTTAAAATTCCAAAATTGATTACGTTCATTATAGTAAAATCCGAAAATATGTTCACATTTCAATGAACAATCCCCACACCATCGCTGCTGGCGAGGTTTCCTAACCTCGCGAATGTAAATGTAATTATGGATTTTACTGCAATCATGCTTTTGCATCAAAATAGGACAGTCCATTGTTAGGATTATACCATTGTACGCTACTTTATTCACATCTATTTGAAAACATTGATACTGCCAACATGCTGCCAATTCTTTTATCGTTTCCTGACAAATTACACTTGTCAAAATAGGGTAAATTTGCTACTATAAACGACAATTATTACACTATTTCCATCTGAAAAACCGTCAATAAAATACACCATTTTAGCAAAACAAAAGTGTTGCTTTTAGGAGAAATTATGGCAAAATACGCGAAAGGTTCTGTTCATCCATCGGAACTACAGGAATTTGAAGATAGCCAAACAGGCGCGCATATCTATCAACTCACAAGCGATAACACAATTAACCATAACCTCTATTTTCTCACCCCATCCTTTACACCTGACCAAAGTGATTTGATTTTCACCTCCTATCGTTCAGGGAAAGCCAATTTTTTCAAACTTGATTTTCCGAATGGTGATATCGTGCAGTTGACCAATGGAGATGAAGTTCATGGATATTCTGGCGTAATCGCCAAAGACAGCACTGAACTCTTTTACACAGAAGGTGACTCCATCAAAGCGATTCATCTTGACACTTTTGAGGAACGGGTGCTTGCGGAATTTCCGGAGGGCAGTCTCGGGGAATGCAGCGTCAGTGCAGATGAAAAGTTTATCGTAACAGCGATGAAACGTGATGACAAATCGCACATCACTGTTACTGCTACCGATGGCAGTGGCGGTGAGATCATCTATACTTCACCTGAACAGACGATTATCCATCCACAGTTCCATCCAAAACATGCGGATATGATTGCTTATTCTGGCGACCCTGCACCACGCATGTGGACCATTAAACGTGACGGCACTGAAAACCGATCACTCTATCAACATGATAATAATGAATTCCTTGTCCATGAAACATTCCTCGGATCACAAGACGAATTGATTGTAACGCATTGGCCATACTCCTTGCGGCGCATATCTTTAGAAACACTTGAGATGCAGACGATCTCAGACTTTAATGCGTGGCACATTGCGAGTAATCGCGCGGGGACAAAGGTTTTATGTGACACTGTTCATCCTGATATTGGGTTGCGGTTAGTTGATGTGGCAACGGGTGAACATGTGCCTATCTGTTATCCGCAAAGTTCGTCAAGTGGTAGTCAATGGAAAAAGGATCGGTATGCAGTCGCTGAAGATTGGGCTGCAGCACAACAAGCAGGAGATAGAGAGAAATCGTTAAGTTGGATGGAGATGAAGGTGGATACGGTGTATGGTCCGCAATGGACACATCCGCATCCTTCTTTTAGTCCTGATGAGACGGCTGTTGTGTATACTTCGGATGTTTCGGGGCATTCGCAGGTTTATGTTGCTGTGATTCCGTGAGGTTGCACAAGTAAACAATATAAGGCATTCCATCACAAAAATTCAGGGAAGTTTTGGCACAATATGCTTAAGTGCATCTTCTCGTTCTGCGAAATTACTGAGTTCCGGATCAATTTCTACAGCTTGCCTGAGTGAGTTTAAAGATTTTTGTGGTTCATTCGTAAGTGCGTAAGCACACGCAAGATTATAGTGGAGTAGCGGTGCTTTGGGAAATGTTTGAAGCGCGTCAAGGCATATTGCACGAGCATTGGCAGGTTCGTTTTTCTGGAGGTAAACGGATGCTAAATTGACATAACCTTCTGAAATATCAGGTGCCATCTGTATCGCTTTTTTAAAGGTAGCAATGGCTTGCGAATATCGTTCAGCAGACAAGTAAGCATGTCCAAGATTGTTGTACGCAGAAGGAGCTTTTGTAAAGAAAATGGTGCGACCTTTGTTTTTAATAGCTTTTTGATACGCCTCAATTGCCTGTTCTGGTTCATCATTACGCATGTGGAAGGATGCTTTTCTGTAGTTGTCATTGAACTGCGTTTGGTGATGCCAAACCCATAGAAATAACACAAACGCTGCAAGGCAAAACGTCATACAACCGATTCTGAATGTTTTGTTTATAGGTACTTGTTCAGCATCAGAATCTTCTGCAGATTCACCATCTTGATTTTCATTGGAATCTGTGTCAGTTTCTTCTATAGGTTGATGTTCTTGGTCTTGAGTTTCGTTAGCAATCATAATTTATTTTATAATATAGAATTATAGTGGACTATAGAAATAATTCTACATCTCCTCTGTAGGAGCGATCTCCGAATCGCGACAGAAACTTAGGAGCAGTCGGGAATCAGAGTTCCCTCCTACAGTTCAGGAATGTAACGTTAATTCTAATCTCTACCATAAATCTTGAAATAGGTATCTTAGTTCCAAAGAAGGAATAAATCAAATGAAAACATACGGTTTTGGTATCATCGGGTGCGGAATGATTTCTGATTTTCACTCCGCCGCAATTTCCGAGTTAGAACACGGTCAATTAGTTGCTGTCAGTTCCCGCAATGCTGACAATGCTAAACGTCTCACTGATAAATATAACGTTGATGGTTATGCCGATTACAATGATATGCTCAAACGGGACGACCTTGATATAGTTTGTGTTTGCACGCCGAGTGGTGCACATCTTGAGCCTGCTGTTGCTGCAGCAGAAGCAGGTAAACACGTCATTGTTGAAAAACCGCTGGAAATTACTTTGCAACGGTGCGATGAAATTATCCAAGCCTGCAATGAGGCAGGTGTTAGACTATGTGCCATTTTTAATTCACGATTTACCGAAGGTTCGCAACTCGTAAAATCAACGATTGAGAGCGGACGGTTCGGTAAGTTAACCTTAGGGGACGCCTACATCAAGTGGTATCGTTCCCAAGAATACTATGACAGCGGCGGATGGCGCGGTACGTGGAATCTTGATGGCGGCGGTGCTTTGATGAATCAATCTATCCACGCTATCGATCTCCTCCAGTATTTTATGGGTCCCGTGAAGTCTGTACAAGCATTTACCGATACCTTGGCACACGAACGTATTGAAGTTGAAGATGTCGCTGTTGCAGTACTTCGGTTTGAAAGTGGTGCGTTAGGTGTCATTGAAGGCACAACCGCTACTTACCCGGGTATGTTAAAGAAAACTGAAATCTGTGGCACAAAAGGCACTGCAATTTTAGAGGAAGAAGACATCGTGAAATGGGAATTTGACCCGGAACTTCCAGAAGATGCTGAGATTCGGGAGAAATTCGCTCAACAGACAGACACTGGTGGCGGTGCATCCGATCCACGTGCAATCAATCACGCAAATCACAGACGACAAATGGAAAACCTTATTAACGGACTTGAAACCGATGCATCCCATCTGGTTGACGGTCGCGAGGGACGTAAAGCGGTTGAAATTATCCTCGCTATCTATCAGTCAAGCCGTGAAGGACGTCCCGTTGAATTACCTCTGTGACATGGATTTCATTGAAATTAAGGTTTTTGGTGGACAAGGCGGATATTCTTGTCCATCCATTTATCCATCCAAAGTATTCTCACAAGAACTTTCTCCAATGGATTTATAAATTTCTTCAACTTCACTTGGCGAAGTCAGAAACCATTCCTTTCCGGGTGCGCCGTCTACGTATCTCCCTCGTACCTTAAGAATATCGTGTAAGATTCGCTCTATCTTCTCATACCTATCAGTTTTAATATGGAGACCTATCTTAGGACTTTCTGGAAGCCCTGTGGTTTGCTCTCCAATTCTTGCCTGTGGTTTGCCGTGTATAGTCTTACCGATCTTGCACTCCCAAACCTTCTTACCCTTGGATTCTGCACTCTCTTGATATTTCGGGTAATAGTAAAGGTAGACTGAACCTTTACCAGAGCCAATAGTCCTTTCAGGTGCGATATTCTCCACCCCGGATGTGGCAACTTGCCGTTGAGGTTTTTCTATCATCTTTGGATCTTCAGATTCAGTTGTGGTTAGAAAAGACCAATATCCCCGCTCGGGATTGTCCGCTAGTCCTTCCTTCCGTAGTGAGATAAGAGCATCACTGACTATCATCTTTTCATTTGCTGATAATTCTCTAACGCCCTTACAATGCTCCTTTTCTACATGATTAATGATCGCCCGCGTGGGAACACGGGGCTGTCCTGTAAATCTTTCAAGAATGAGTGGTCGAGCTATCTTAATTCCCAGTTTTTCTGAGGTATTCACTGTTATCCCGTTCCTTCTCCGCAACTTTCACTCATAGTCAAAGACAATTTTAATCGCCTCATCCTTTTTATGAAGTGCCATCTCAAAACCTTTTTGCGCTTCAGTAAATGGCAAATGATGTGTAATAATCGGTGAAACATCAATACGTTCCTGTGCAATCATATCCATCGCTAACGGGAAGTCATTCAGCACATCCGGACCGACAGATCCGATGAAGCGGATATTGTTCCTGAAAAACTCAGAAAAGTTGAAATTGTATACCTCATCGTCTGGAACGCCAAAAGCGAGAAGTGTAGCACCGCGTTTCAATAACTTCAGGCACGTGTTGATTGTTTCCGTTTGATGTCCAACGACTTCAACCACAAGGTCTGCCATTCTACCGTCAGTTATCTCTTTAACTGCCGTGACAAGGTCTTCGTTTGCACAATTGATCGTATGTGTAGCGCGCATCTGTTTAGATACTTCAAGTCGGAAGTCAACCAAATCGGTTGTGATAACAGTTTTTGCTCCAAGATTACTCAGCATATGTGCAATAAGCAGCCCCATAGGACCTTGCCCAATAACAACTGTATCCAAATTGAGTATATTCCCTAACTTCCGACATGCCCAGACAACAGTTCCCAGAGGTTGAGACATCAAGATACAATCTTTACGGTGGTATTCTACCAAAGGCAAAGTAGCACTCTCATGGGAAAGAAAGTATTCTGAACAGCCGCCGATATGGCGTGGGAGTGCAAGCACTTCATCCCCAACTTTGAATTTCTCTGACTTACTATCTGTAACAACACCAATTGCTTCGTGAATAGAAAGCCCATGCCCAAGCGGATAACGATCAGCAGGATGTTCAAGTTCAAATGATGGCATATCACTTCCACAGACAGCACTATGCAGTGTTTTAATCATCACTGTGCCATCAGGAAAGTCTGCCAAATTCGGTTTATCTATATCAACAATTTCAATATGATGTGGTGCAACAATTTGCCCCGCTTTCATAAAAACTCCTTTTTAACTTTTCCTTACGGTTATCCATAGTGAAACCACAATTATTTACACATTGTGTTGGGTTCGATTTCCCAACCGCATAGGTATAAATTTAAGGAAATAATCCTATATTTCAGGTATATTCAGCACCAGCGGTGCGAAAGGTGTATAGAACGTGTATCACACCTATAGTCAAGCACCAGCGGTGCGAAAGGTGCATCACAACACACAGATATATACCTGTCACCCCGTGAATCAACGCCAAATGCGCCTACGGCATTTGGCGGGGTTCAGGTCAATGTTGAACAATGTTTCTATACACATCCCGCCCCTCTGGGGCTATGTCTATTCACAAAATCAGATTCTCATCCTTAAATTGATGCCTATAGTTCTATTTCGTAACCGAACCTATATAAATGGTGCGGTTAGATGAAGATTAAGAAAATATTTCGGTAATTCTAATTTTACCCAAACCCGGTAGGTGCGGTTTCTAACCGCACCGGATATTTCTCCAAATTACCGAATTAATAAATTAATCCTCATGAAACCGCACCTACCGAGAAGTGTTTATATATTTTCAAAATTTACTACATTTAAATCCTACTTACCTCTACATAGAAGATAAAATTGACAAAACCTGTTCATGTAACGATCCGTTGGTTGCTACAACACCACGGTTTTCGGTCATGCGTCTGCCGCTAAGAAAACGCAGTGATTTTCCATTGGCATCTGTTACTTTTCCGCCAGCCTCTTCAACGACAATTAACCCTGCCGCGTGGTCCCAAATGCACTCACGATAGTCAGGATACGCAGGGTTAGGGAGACGAATATAGAGAGACGCTTCACCACGTGCGACAATTCCATATTTTGCTTGGCTGTCTATTTGAAGTGGCGGTTTGTTAAGTCCTAATTCTTTTGCAATTTTAATATGTGTATTGCTGTCACCATGTGTGGATTCAAAACTCTCTGCTAACCGAGATGCGTTTTCAGAAACGTGTGCTGTTTTTAAAAGTTCACCGTTTGTTGTGTAGATAGTTGTGCCTTCACCCCGAACAGCAACAAAGAGACATCCGCGTTCAGGGTTAGGAACGTCCAATTGATGTGGCAAATTCGGACATCCCAAAACACCAAGTTGAACTTCACCCTCAACAATCCATGCTAATGCAATGGCGTACTGATCGTTCCGAAGGAATCCCTTTGTGCCATCGATCGGGTCAAGTGTCCAAAAGCTATTACTAATTTCACCACTTCCTTTGTCAATCCATTCACAAATATTTTTTGTAGAGATAACTTTTTGCTTCTGTGTGTCCTCCATTGCAAAACGTCTAACATATTCAGTGACACGTTCCAATAGCGTAGGATTCTGTTTCAGAGATTGTGCATCTTCTTCAGCAACAATAATATCTTCAGGGAAAGCGTCGCCGATAGCATTGCATATCAATGCTTGGGAGCCGAAATCGGCTACGGTTACCGGACTACGGTCGCTTTTTTGAATGGCATCCGTTGATACCATCTCATCCTGAACTTGTTGGCAAAGTTTGCCTGCTTTTAGCACGGCATTTATTGCGATCTGTTTTCTGGAATTCATATTTTGTTACGGCACGCGGATGAAGATTAATTTTTAATTTCGGTAATTTCCAGTTTTCTCCAGGCCCGGTAGGTGCGGTTTCTAACCGCACCGGATTTCGCCAATAAATTACCCAATTTATTTTTAATCTTCATAAGCGTGCCTACTACATTTAAAAGAGTGTTGATTTTGGAATATCTTTAGCTTCGTGTAGTTTCCGTTTCGCTTCGCTAATATCGTTAATAATGATGGCACGTAAAGTGGTAAAATTCTCACCTTCCTGTCGGAGGACATACGCTGGATTAAACGTTGCCATAGCAAAAGGCGCATAACGATTTTCTGTAAACCATACACCGCGTTCCTCGGTAATCCGGAAGCGTGGACTAAGGAGTGTTTTAGCAGCGGGTGCTCCTAAACATAAAATCACCGAAGGTTGAATCAAGGTTAGTTCGTTATCAAGCCATTTTGAACATGCTTTTATTTCAATTGACTTTGGCGGACGGTTTTTCAACTCCCCATCTTTCAATCCCACTGCCCGACATTTAATGATGTTTGTTAACCAGATGTCACTACGCGTTAATCCACTGGCGACAAGCACTTCATCTAACATGTTGCCAGCGGGACCAGAGAACGGAAATCCGGTATGATTATCGGCTGCAGAAGGACCTTCACCAACAAGAACTAATTTCGCGTTGACATTTCCACTACCACAGACGACATTAACTCGGGTTTTTGCCAGATCACAATCCGTACAAACACTGGTCCGCTTTTTGAGACGTTGCATCTGTGTGTGGCGAGTCGAGAAATTTTCCATAACTCAGCGTGCACAGTTAGAAGCACCTATGTGGAATATTATATATCAAGTTTTCTGAGAACCATCTGAAGTTTTTGTAAATTGGATACTGGCATGGATCAGAGACTCGGTTGCTCCAAAAGTCAACTGATAAATCGGTTTGTCCCAACTGTATTGATAATCACTTCCGTAAGCAGATACACCTGTCGGCATATAGCCATCTGGCACGTGAATGAAAAATGTACCCCGTGTTTGCCGAGGCGGTTGACATATAAGAAGATAACTTTGGCTGTGGCTATCCCATCCTGCTGACAAGACCTCAACACTGCCTTGGGTATAATGCATGTCTGTGGAAAGTAGTTGGGGTACTTGCTGTTCTTCACGTAAGCAGAGCAATTTGGCTGTACGCGGTGCAATGTTCATCAAAGTGACATTCTTTGAAACAACGCCTAAGTATTGCTGCATCCAAAAATCGTGGACAAGATAATCTTTTTCAGGATTAAGATCAATTGCATTTAAATTCAGATAGATATCGTCTTGATGGTCTTTCCAATTGAATATGCCGACAAGATTCCAAGATTCGCGTTGTGTTTTAACCGGCAAGTGCCAAATTTGTGGAAAAGGTTCATCATATCGGTCAATAGGGGTGGCTGCTTCTCCAGAAAGTGGAAACAACTTCGCTACTAATTCAGCACGGGATATAGAAAAGGTTGTTGGGCTATTCGCACATGAAACTGTAGCACCACTCAATGCAGCAGCGGTGATTTCAACGATTGCCTCATTTATAGGACGAGGTTCATCAACGACTAAATCTCCATACGCGTGATCCCATATTGTCTTATGTGCGTTAAGGTGTCCTGCATATCGGCTAACCCGTTGCTTTGTCCCATTTTGCTGATGCCATGCGTCACTGTTATCTACATACTTCTGGCGCAGTAACGGATAATTAAGAGAAAATTTTCCGATACCGACACACTCAATTACGTTATAACCAGCAAGAATCACCTTGCTTTTAACAGCCTCAACTGCTTCTGTAAGTAAACGAACGGCTAAGCGGTACAATTCTGCTGAAGTCAAGGAACTATCATGCCACGTCACATTCGGTGCAATGGACATCATGCCACTTGTATAACTTGACAAATCTGCTTTAATTAACTCGTATCCCCATTCATCTACTAACTGTTTAATAACTTTCTTGACGTGTGCCTGTGTTTGTGGATGTGATACATCTAATATGGCAAGAGGCACTCCTCTACCTGGGAGATGAACTTCTACGAGGTCATTGAAAACACCAGTTTGTGGTTCACCATCTTCTGATGGTGTTTTTTCTCTGTTTATAGACCGCAAACACACTTCAGGATGCTTTTGAATTAATTCAGAATTCGGTTCAATACTAAATGGGTCTATACAGATACCTGCTTTAAACCCATTTGCGTGAATTTGCTCAACCACGGAGGTCATACCTCCAGGGAAACGATCCCGATTTATTGATAAATTCCCTGGACTTTCTTGCCATCCTGATTCCAGTTGAATGTAGTCTATTCCACCAGTGAGTGAAGGTTTAAACAATGGATTTTTGGCTATTGATCGAGTTTGTTCAACAATAGCATCTGCACCCATATCCTCTTGAATGTTTTCTGAAGACAAACTCCATCCGGAAAAAGTTTTCTGATCAATAGGATTTGTCAATCCTTTATTGTCGGAGATGTTTTCTGATGAAGCTGTAAGTGTTTGCGCGCCATTTTCAGCAGCGAGGCGTTCTGTGTAACGCGTATAAGATGCGGATACGTCTTCTGAAAAATCAAGATAACCAATCTCTGATGTGACCTCTTCACCCGTTTGACATTCTTTATTTTCACAGTCATGGTAAAGAGCCCAAGTTGTTAAACCTTGTGGAGACTTCCGTTTTTTGACTTGGTAGCCAATTTGCATGCGAGGCCACCATTTGTTTGTGGTGATAAACCCGAACACGAACGATCCTTTGCTATCAGTATCGTGTAAGATGCCATCTTGACAAGGTTGTGAAGAGTTATCCTGTTTTAAATTGAATCCGTCATAGATTTTTCGATGGGTCCCTTGCGTAAGGGCAATCGGGGGCGTCTTTAAAAGAAGGTGATATTGCGATGGGTGTCCACCTAATTGGATTCCACCATGCTGTGCTGAAATATCAATAAGGGTGATATTTTTTAAGCAAATTGGTGTTTGGTTTAAGTTTTCAACACCAGCTTTTAATAAAATATAAGGGTGATCAGTGTAGCAGGTAAGGTAGGTATGTATACGTATACCGGTTCCGTCAGGTGTCCCATCTTTTTCAACCGGAGAATCTTTTGATGACTGTTGCGAATCGTTTAGATTACTGTCCGAACTGCCAACAGTGTCCTTCAAACGCAGTTCATTGGTAATTGCGGTTTCATAAGAAAACCGTAGCGTTTGATACGCCCCAAACGAATCTGTTTTCAAAGGTTCAGTATGAAATTCCCGAAACCCAGCATCCAAGGTTTTCAACGTCGTGTCATCTTTCAATCCTATCTGTGTAAATGCGTTCTTAATAATCGTCTTGCCGTTTTTATTGCTATAATTCCATGTTCCTTTTGATAAATTAAATTCAATTTGGTATTTTTGATGATCAATCACGACGAGTGTTCCACGCCGCGAAATGGCTAGGTCCTCAAGTTTCATGCACGTTTTCCTTTTCCAAGCAAGTAAACACGACTTTAAATATGGACTATTTATGGTAACGAGTTGTGCTAAATAACTTTATGTAAAATATCGTTTCACATAAACAAGGCGTTTTGTCCGTGTTTCCTATTGGTTGATATGCTCTTTAGTCCCGTAGGGACGATATGTTTATAGAAAACACAAACAAATGCTCTTTAGTCCCGTAGGGACGATATGTTTAAGCACAAAACTCAAAATCCGTGAAAACAACAAAACAATTAGTTAACTGGCACAAGTCGTTTAATATAATTCCATGCAGAATACATCGGACCTACAGATAACGGTAGAAACTTAAGCATGTGTCTCCGTAATGCTTTTGTCTATCACATGTTAATTGTCCAAACTTGGATGGTAGGATGTTATTTTTCCAATGTTCTACCAGAAGTATTCCTGTAGATTCAAGTATGCATGTGTCTGAAATGTGTGAAAGGCATTTATCGTAAAGTTCTGCATCGTAAGGCGGATCAAAATAAATAAGTTCAAACGCCTCTGACCGTGTGTGCAGCATTGTAATCCCTTTTGAAACATCTGATCGAATCAACTGAACCTGTGGATCGTTGGTATCGTAACCACATGCTTGGAGATTCTGTTCAATCAATCTAAAACACTTCAGGTTCTGTTCCAAAAAGGTTACCTGTTCCGCTCCACGACTGAGTGCCTCAATACCGATATTGCCCGTGCCTGCACATAAGTCAAGAAATCTCGCATTAATCACTTTTTTGTTTAAAATGCTAAAAGCAGACTCTTTAACCCTATCAGTTGTGGGCCGGACAGTCATGTTTTTGAATGTAGTCAAGTGCCTGCTCTTAAATTTGCCTGCGATAATTCGCATTAAAACACCTATGTGAGAATCTACAATCTGATTGTTCCAAACGGCAAATTTTGCTAACAGACACCTAACTAATACAATAGACATTATAATGATTTAATTTGAATTAAGGTTTACCGAGCGTCTCGGACCTCT
>JAPPMR010000690.1:0-7932 GCA_028818995.1 Candidatus Poribacteria bacterium
GTTTTGTTGTTTTTCACAAATGTTCATATATGTCCGAGCGATCTCCGAATCGTGATGCGTTGTAGTCGGGAATCGGAGTTCCCTCCTACAATACAATTAAATGGGAAAACTCGACAATTGAATGGCTCTGTACCTAACTATAAAAAAGTAGGGCAAGGTAATAAACCCTGCCCTACGATCGTAATCAATTATATTACTCGTAAAGTTCCGTAGCCGTTTCACCTTTTGCAAAACGGTGTGCAGTTTGCACTGCTGAATCGTTACCCGCATTTCTGCGGACATCCGTTGCCCATCGTGCCAACCCAACAATCAGTTGATTTCTGGCGGGATGTGTTTCACAGTAATGCCACTCTCTATCCACAATATGAATCGTGCTAAGGAGATCCTCACCGTTATCATCCTTGAGGATACATTGTCCCATCTCAGCCATCAGTTTTTCCGCGGAACATCCAGAATTTAGATATTCACGGGTACGTCGACCAATTTCCTGGATGCGGACAGATTCAATTCCATCAATAATTGCGTCGAGTGCCATATCTTCATCAAGGACTTTGGTGGTTGAAGACGTTCTCGCCTCCGAAATCGGTTGATGTCGAATGTTTAGCCATCGGTTTGAGTAAAATCTCCATCCACAATGGTAGAGTGCCTTCGCGGCAATTTTAGTGCCACCAAAACGGAGAACTTTTCTGATGTTCGCCGCTAATTCCATCTCTTCTTGTAAATCCCACCAACCGGGACTCATGTTAACCGGTGTTCTTGCCATTCTATCAGCGGAGGTCATGACCATGGTTGTGGCAATCTTGTCAATGGAAGCACCTGCTGTGAGCACTTTCGTTATAGCATCAAAAATTGTGTCTACATCCCCACTGACCAGATCAGCAGATAATTCATCTTCGTCAAAGTCAACATCTGCGTCAGGCGATTTTTCCTGCGGCAGATCATCAAAGATATGTTCAATTTCTTCCAGTTTTTGGAGTGCTTCACGGAGACGTTCACCGGGTCTGCCACGGCCTTGTCCAAGTATCTTTGCACCGAGATTGCACACTAACTCCCCAGT
This sequence comes from Candidatus Poribacteria bacterium, assembly GCA_028818995.1. The sequence continues at coordinate 1,058 of JAPPMR010000690.1, forward strand.
CAACTCCCAACCCCATTTTTCAAGCAATTCAGCCAGATGACATAGATCAATTAAGTTTCTGGAGTGGCTGATAAAGAACCATTGCGATGCGCAGTTGAGGAAGAGCGGGATGAATTTGTCTTCATGTCCCCCTAATTCTCTCGCTGTGATAAGACATTTTTCAATGCCTTCCCACTCTTTGTCGGCGGTAAAAACTCTAATCCAGTTTTCAAGTTTTTCCCAATCAACAGGCGGTGGAAGCGGTTGACGATCAGGACGATCATCAAGTCCACCAGCAGAATGCGATGCAGCCATCATCAGCGGAATAAGTCGGTCGTCCGATTCATACATGTGTGCGACCTTAATTCCGTGCATAAATGTGGCTATACGTCCACCACCAAAGCGTGCATTTTGCCCCGTAGTAATATGACGGACCATGTGCTTCACCATTATCTCCAACGCTTCGTCTTCTGAAACACCCTTTGCTAACATAATGGCAATTGCTTTGGAAAGCGTCCAACTATCGCGTGAAAACAGTCCCTCTTTCAACAACAGATAATGTGCGTCATCCCGTTTCTTTCCACCACTGCCAACATCTACATAGATATCACCATTTCGCACATCAACAGGAAATGTAGCGAGGTCATCACAACCACCGGTGAAGCATCCGCCACCTTCCATGTCATAACTCCAACCGTGCCAGTCGCACGACAAAACGCCTCTTTTAACATGCCCTCTGATTAGCGGATAGCCCATGTGCGGACACTGGTTATCCGTTGCATATACAGAGCCTTCGTGTTCAAAGAGGGCAATACTATGTCCTTCAACTCTGACTGCCCTCGGTTTTCCCTCTGCTATATCACTTCGGGCAGCGACTTTTACGAAATTTCCATTTTCTGATAACATTATATACTTCTCCTATCATGCCAAAGGAGAGAGGCTATTGCTCTTACCAATGACTAATACGTATCTCATAAATTCAATTGTGAGGTTTCACTTCGTTCTACCCATAGGTGTCAATTTAAGAAAAAACGCTTTTGTAGTCGCGCAATTGATTGCGCCTCTTACACTCTGTAGGAGCGACCAGGAGGTCGCTCCTACAGAAGAAACCTTCTCAACTACCAAGCCGCTTTTCAGACAAAGCCAGCGCGCTTACAAAGCGCGCCTACCGCTGGTAGTGGATACTAAATTGACATCCATAGATTTTACTTCGTTCTACCCAACCTACATCCCAGTTAAGCTGATGGGTAGTGTATTCTATACTTCTGCGGCACCAATGCTACGCAAATACTTAATCGCACCTCTGTTCCCACTTTTTAAAGCAATCCCAAGAGGGGTTTGGTTCTGATAATGGCGACGATCATTCATATCGGCACCCGCATCAATCAAAATCTGCAGCGATTCTGCATATTCTTGTTCTCGCCCTTCGCCACACGAAGAACCGCCAAACGCTGCAGCATGAACCGCATCTAAAGACGTAGGATCCGCTTCATTTGCAAGAAGTAAACGTATCGTTGAAGTCCATGCATTATTAGCCGCCCAAGAAAGCACAGAACGATACCAGTTTGCATCACTTGCATTTATATCTGAACCGTATTCAAGTAACTTAAGCACAAGCTGATCTTTTCCGTCATTGGCAGCGTAATGCAGTGCAGTACTGCCTTTGACAAATGGTTGTCCTTTTTCATCCGGACCAGGCCACGCCAGTTTTGCGACTTCTGGATGCGCTTCAACGATGGCAATGCCGAGAACTTCCTCTTCTTGCTTATATTTTGTAGCAAGCAATTTATAGAATGGTGAATTGTCATCGTATTGCATGCTTGAATCCTCCTAACACTCGATTAGCCAAAAGCGTTGGATATGGCAATTTAGCAGTTGTCGGTTACTTGCCGCTTTCCGCTCCTAAATTTGTCAGAAAATCTGCAACCGATTTCCGCTTGGCTTTCTTAGCATAATCAAGCGGTGTCTGTCCGGCATCATCACGAGCATTGAGATCAGCACCATGCTCAATCAGCAGCTCGGCTTGGTTTTTGCCGACACCCTTCTGTGCGATGAAGTGTAGAGGTGTTTGCCCCTTATCATCAGTCACATTCGGATTAGCACCGTTTGCCAATAAACAGGCAACACCACTCGTCAAACCGCGTTGTGCGACCCAATGTAGCGGTGTCCACATGCCACGTCGATGCTTTTGAAGTGCGTTGATATCCAGACCTTTGGCAAGGAATCCCTTCAGCAAAGTGTCAAACCGCTTCGGTCCTTGCCCAACAAGCACATACCAATCTCGCAAGTTGATCTCATAACCTAAGTCAATCAGCAGATCAACGATTTCTAACTGCTTAGACTGAAGTGCTATCTCAAGCAGCGGCATGGTCGGTCCGACCTGATAAACATAGACATGTCCACCGGGAACGACTTGTGGATGGTCACCGGTAACCTTTGGCGGCTCAGTTGAGGGGATAATGTAGCCTTCACGTGCTTTCATATTTAACCTAAGACTTAGTAGTTCAGGTTTTTTCTGAAATTCTGCCCTTGCCTCTTCAACGTAACCCCTTGCACAATAGAGGACAACGTCCGCTTCAGCGCCCTGGTCAAGCAGGTATTCACATACTTCAGGTCGTCTCCGTATTGTCCATTGCGCTGCAGTACCCCAATGATCACGGTCACGTAGATTTATGTCCGCGCCGTTCTTGAGAAGCAGTTCGGCAATTCGAGGTGTCGCTGAGAAATGAAGTGGAGACATGCCATCACATCCTGGTGCGTTAACAACATCGGGATTTTCATGAATCAACGCCTCAAGTGTTTCAAACATATCCAAACCTGCAGCTGAATGTGCGTCAATCGTAGCACCGCGTCCAATTAGATAGTCAGCCATTTTCGGGCTGTATCCGAGCATTGACCCTGCTGCGTGCTGCAATGCTGTCGTTCCGCCTGCCCACCATGAACTCTTAACGTTGATGTCTGCTCCGGCATCAAGCAGCACCTCTACAAGCGGATGATCAACCATTGAAGCGGCAAACACAACTGCAGGAGCGTCAAATTCGAACCAAGGTTCATCAATGAACTCAAGAAGTTCCTTGTTATCTGCTAACAAGGATTTGACTCGGTTCTCGTCCCTTATTTTTACCGCTTCAATATATTCTGCACGTGGCAAGTGCAACCCTTTTTGAGTCATTGGATATTACTCCTCAAAGACCTCAATTGTAGTTCTGCCTTCAGCAAAATTCATCGCTGTAGTAGCTGCGGATTTGTTATCCGTGTTGGATCGGATGTCTGTGACGTAACGTGCTAATCCGACCAGCAGTTGAGGTTGCGCGGGATGTCCTTCTGCGTGCTTCCATTCATCAAATACTGTGCGCAATGTCGGGAGAACTTCACTTCCAGTATCATCCCAAAGCACTGAATGTCCGATTGCTTCAATCAGTTTTTCGCCAGAATAACCAGCATTTAGATAGCCAAGTACTTGTGGTCCCACATCTTGCACGTTGAGTGACTCAATCGTTCCAATAATGTGTTTGATGCCCTCTGCTTCATTTGGAACATCAAGTTTTTCTTCACTCAACGGTTCGCTAAGAGGTCGTGAGGATATATTTATCCAGCGGTCTGCGAAGATTTGCCACGCAACGTGGAAAAGACCTTTCGCTGCGACAAGGCTTCCGCCCACTTTTTGCGCACTCCGTAAAGATGCCGCGAGGTTGAGTTCCATCGTTAAGTTCCACCAACCCGCATCTACATTCACAGGTGTGCTCGCCATCCTGTCCGCTGCAAGCAAGACAAGTGATGTAATAACTCTGTCTAAGTTAACACCATCAACTATGACCGCTTGTACTTCCTCAAATGAACGTTGGAGATTGACGCTGGTAAGTGCTTCAACGAAGGCATCTTCGTCAAATTTATTGGTCCGCTCTAAGGCTGCGGCTTCAATTGTGGGCATCATCTCTTTCAGGAGATTGATAGCGTCTCTACGGTACCGTTCTGGATCCGCGGGGTGATGTCCCACGAGGTCTGCACCGAGATAGAAGAACAGATCTGCAGTTCTATCCCATCCAAATTCGTCAACGACTTCAGACAGATAACTCACATAAAGTGGGATTTGTGGATTATCAATAAAATTGGGTTCCATAGCACATTCAATGAGCAGTGGACGCAATTTATCTGCATCGCCTTTTTGGTATGCTGTGAACAAGCATCGTTCAATGCGACTGGATTGTCCTTCATAAGAGAAGATACGAACCCATCGCTCTATCTTTTCCCAAGAAACAGGTTCAGGCAGCGGCACAACTTCAAGCCGTTGACGTGCTTCTCCAGCAGCGGAACATGCAGCAGTCGTAACAGCGATTAGTCTATCTTCACCTTCATATCTACTTCCTACTCTGAGTCCATTGATGAGTCTGGAAACATCCTCACCACCTTCTGAGCCATGAGCGGAAGGAATATGTCGCGCAACGTGTTCCAGAATTGAACCCATCACCTCTTCTTCTGGCACACCACCTTTGAGTAACAAGGCAATTGCTTTGGACATTGTCCATCGGTCTTCGCTTAAAAGACCTTCTCTGAGCAGCTGCTTATGTTCTTCTGCGCGGCGGTAGATCATATCTCCCGGTTCAATCCAAATTTCATCGCCACGGATATCCACCGGAAATACCTTCAAGTCATCACATTCCACGTGAAAACAGCCACCACCTTCTAAATCAAAACTGCGGCGGTGCCAATCGCATGTCAGGATACCGTCTCGAATTGTGCCTCGCGTTAATGGGTAGCCCATGTGCGGACACTGGTTATCAGTCGCATAAATCTTCCCATCAACGTTAAAGAGAGCAATGCTACGTCCCTCTCCCATTTTAATTGTCTTCGGTTGTCCCTCAGGCACTTCGCTTAATTCAGCCACTTTCACCCAATCGGGTGTTCTATTTTCCATAGTAATATTCCTTTTTCTTTATTTGCTGTTTAAAATACATTAACATCTCCTAACCATGTTAATGATAACCTATACAATTATAAAACATTAGTGCTATAACAAATTAACGTTATAATAATACGAAACGTTACAAAAATTTGTCATAATGTTGAATCTATGTTTTTACTCTACCGTAAACTGGACCGTGTTAAAACGCTGTGCTACTTGTGAAACTTTAGGTTTGACCTTATCAGGATCCCCTCCAGAGAGTGCATCAACGATACAATCTGCGATATCCGGCGCATCTTCCGGTGTCATTCCCCATCGGGTAACCTCTTGCACGCCAAATCGCAAACCAGAGGTGCCAACTTCAGGAGATAGTCCTGCAGCGCCCGCAATAATGTGGCACGTTTCCAGCTGATTTGCTAATTCGTTCCCATCATCACCAAATGCGTCTACAATCGGTATCAACGTGTGCGACTCCGTGAAACCGATTTCTGCCCCGAGCATCGGTATGTCCCGATCCGCTAACGCTTGTCCCAAAGCCTTCGCGTTAGCGACAATAGCATCTGCATGTGCTGCACCACATGCCATCCACTCTACAAACGTCCCCGCTAATGCTGGCAATCGACTCAAGTGATGGTTACTCATCAGCAATGGATACAACGTTTTCCCAATTCGTTCTGCAATAGATTTATCGTTGGTTAAAACTATGCCACCTTGCGGACCCGCAAGGGTTTTGTGTGTGCTGGAGATAATAACATCCGCACCTTCTGTAAATGGCGATTGAAACCTTTTACCAGCAATGAGTCCAATAACGTGTGCAGCGTCATAGATGAGATATGAATCTGGATTTGCTTGACGCATTGCATTTTTGAGTTCCGTAACGGGTTGTGGAAAGAGAAACACGCCAGAGCCGATGTTTACGATTTTCGGTTTGTGTAGCTCAATCAGTTCAATCGTTGCGGGAAGGTCAATGTTTGATCGGAGACCATCCCACGGAATCTGAATTGACTGTAGTTCGACCTTTAGCGGAGACGAAGCAAGTTTATTCGCATAACGATGACCGTTATGCACTTCTAATGCGATATCGCCCGGTTCTGCCAGCGCGAATGTCGTTGCAATTCCTGCAATGTTTCCAGAGAGCGGACGGAAATCAACGAACTTCGCATTGAACAGTTCTTTTGCCAATTCCTGCGTCCATGCCTCTATTTCAGCGATATAGCGGTTGCCTTTATAGTTCCGTTGATAAAGATCAATACCGGAATAATTTCCGTATCGACGCGCCAACCGTTCGTCAAAGAGATCTTCTACTAACGGTGAAGGCGTATTTTCTGAGGCAATGAGGTTTAGGCAGGTTTCGCGATATTCATGATGTTTATTGAGAAGCGAGGTCAGTTTTTCAATTTTTTGATTTGGGTTCATTCAGAAGCATCTCCATAGGAAAGAATTTTGTATAGTGATTTAGTTTTTTTAGATGCGTGTGGTGTTATCGCATTTATGTTATGTGTTAAGAGGATTGCCACTTTAAAGGAACCCGACATTTACCAAATTTATTAACGATTACTAAAGACTAAAAGTTTCTTAATTTCTGCAATTGGAAAACAAAGTGGATTACAACTTTGCAGGCTGGGTTAAATAGGTGCAAAACCGTAGGTGTCAATTTAGTAAGAAAATCCCTACCGCTGTAGGGGCGGATCCCTGTACCTCACCACTGCATAGGACATGCAAAACATCAGGCGGGCACAGGGACCTGCCCCTACAATAATGATAGGGTGTTGATTGGGTTAAATTACGTGGAAAACCCATAGGTGTAAACTTAGCGGCCAGCAACCCTCGGTAGGCGCGTTTACAAACGCGCCGTTCACGGTGTCTGAGGTCTGGGCTCGGCGCGTTTTGAAAACGCGCCTACTGTTTGTGTATTTTGCACGTAAAGTGCCTTATATTGATACCCGTTACCTAACTTTAACTTGAAAACACGCATCTGTTGATGCAATAATAA
>JAPPMR010000690.1:7942-11793 GCA_028818995.1 Candidatus Poribacteria bacterium
CAAACGATATGGCAAGCTTGACGAACTTATAGAAGTTTTATGTTTCAATTCTGCTGAGAGTTTTTCTACATACGCGCTTTCCAAAATAAAAGATTTGTGGTATGAAACCTAAAATAACAAGAACTATTCACTATGCTCTCATTCTCTCAATAGGTCTTCACGTCTTTCTGGTTTCTGTCCTGAAAGTACTACACCAAACTGAACCAAGTTCGGTAGAAGATATAACACACATCGAAATATCAAAGATTCCTTCGCAACGTGCTTTACGAAAAATAAAACGAGAGCAATATATTCCTCCAAAATTAACACCCGTTAAGCAAAGGCAGATTGAAACGGAGGTAAACCCTCCGACAGCATCCTTACCTACCCCGACACCAATTGCACATCAGAATCCTGTAACCCCTTTAAGCGGTTTTTCTCTTCCTAATTCCCATACTTTAGATAACGACAAATCCGGTACAAATTCTACAGATGCGGCAGTTAATCAAGACATAGGAAGCCTACCAGGGGCAGGAAATTTTAATTCACAAGACATATTCCGTGGCACAAAACATCAATCTTCCAAACCTCACGCGGATGTCGCGCTTCCCAGTGTTAGCGATGTCCCACTGCCAACCGCGATATTGACACGCATCGGGCAACACATCGTAACAAACCGAACCACAGATATTGTTGACATCGTCTTCATCATTGATGCAAGCGGTAGTATGAAAGATAATATTAACGCAGTCCGAACGCATCTGAATCGCATGACCGATCTGTTTGACGATGCCGAACTTGATTTTACACTTGGAATCGTCATCTTTCGGGAAAACATGCTGGGTTTGAATCTTGATGTTATACCACAAACCCGTTCTGTCTCTCAGATCAAAAGAGCCTTATCACAAGTGAAATGTCGTGGTGGTGAAAAAGCCATAGATGCTCTTATCCGCGCCACTGATGAAGTCGACTTCAGGCAAAATGCTGATGTACATTTCATCTTGATCACTGACGAATATGTCAGTGGCAACTATTCTGCCCGTGATGTGCTAACCAAAATGAATGATACCAAAATTAAGGTGGATGTCGTAGGTCTTGATGAACCTTTTCAAAAATTCATCACTCGCAGCACTGGAGGTATATGGTTACCTATTTCCAGTTTAGGCGCTCATTAAAACTTAATGTTTTTCCAAAATTTTTTCCGATCCCTATTATATCAAACGCAAGAATCCTACCATTCACGCCGTCTACATAAATTTGATCTGTACTACGCGATGGGTGTGACCACACTTTTCCTCCTTGTGGGTGGTTATGCAGCAATACACCATGAAATGTGGCGGGACGAAATTCAAGCATGGCTGCTTGCAAGGGATAGTGCATCTGTTTTTGAACTCTTCGCGAATATGAAATATGAGGGGCACCCTGCTTTCTGGCATCTCTGCCTCATGCCCTTCAGTCGCATCACGGCATCGCCTGTTATCATGCAGGTATTTCATCTTCTGATTGCTGCTACAACAGTATTCCTATTTACGTACTACGCGCCGTTTAATCGGTTACACAAATTTCTATTCGCTTTCGGATATTTCGCACTTTACGAATATGCTATTGTTGCCCGAAATTATGCGCTCGGTGTGTTGCTTATCACCATATTTTGCGTGCTTTATAGAGAACGTTACAAACGATTTGTTTGGATTGGTATTGTCCTAATACTGATGGCACACACCAGCGTGCATGCCCTCATCGTAACCATTGCCATCGGTTTCGCTCTGATGTGCGAATACCTCTATTTCTACTGCTGTAAAGAGGATGCTCTCACAGAAAATAGACGGCAAATATGGATCGGTTTTGCTCTCATCGGTTTTGGCATTGTGACTGCTGTCCTGCAACTCAATCCACCCGCTGATACAGGATTCGCTGTGGGATGGAACTTCAATTTTACAGTCAAACGTATGAACGACATCACCAAAATCATTACGCAAGCCATGCTGCCATCTCCAAGAGCAGCTATGGGATTTTGGGGTAGCCATCAACTCAATAGCTACCCACTTTTCCAACTCATCCGATTACCGCTCTGTTATCTCATCGTCCTCTGGTGTGTGCTCCGTTTTTTGAAACGTCCGACCGCGCTTCTTACCTATATGGTAGCCACCGTTGGACTTCTCGCGTTTTTTTATGTTAAGTATGGTGGGAGTATGCGTCATCACGGGTTTCTGTTTTTCACATTTGTTCTGGCAAGTTGGATCTACTATGATTGTCCTGAGATAAAACTCCCATTTAACCGCATCAGTGATATAGCACAATGGTTTTTCGGTCCTGTTTTCATTGTCATCCTTGTTGTTCATTTTCTTGGTGGCATCACTGCTGTTCGTATGGATATTGAACATATCTTCTCTAATGGAAAGAGAACTGCTGAATATATCAAAGCGCAAGGCAGGCAAGATATGCTCATGGTGGGGCATGGGGACCCTCAGGTGAGTACCGTTGTCGGCTACCTTGAAAAAGATCAAATTTATTATCCTCGTGGCAGCCGATTCGGTTCATTTGTCAGATGGGACAAAGCCAGAACAGGTAGTGTCTCCAACAGAGATGTCGTCAAAGAAGCCAAAATGCTAAGCACGCAAAACTCCCAAGACGTGCTAATTATCATGAGTGGTGCTTTGAATGTGTCACAGATTGAGGAGTATCAACTTACACTGTTAGCAAAATTTACAGGTTCAACAATCGGTGATGAAGGTTTCCATCTCTATCTTATGGAAACTCCTTGATCTTGATATAGATTCATTCCGTTCTCGCTAAAATTATCGCTTTCATCTTGATGAACATACCCAGTTACGCTATAATCAAATTATCATTGAATCACCGGAGGAACCCATGGCAACTTCTGCAGCACAAACATACCTCACACCTGAAGAATATATTACTTTAGAACGTAAGGCGATACCTGACGCAGAAACGGTTAGAAGCGAGTACGTTAAGGGCAAAATAATCGCAATGTCCGGGGCAAGTCGCGCGCATAATCTTATTACGATGAATATATCCACCATGCTCCATATCAATTTAAAGGGGCGAGGATGCGAAACTTATGCAAACGAAATGCGCGTAAGTACACCCAGCACCTCATCCTACTTCTACCCCGATGTCGTTGTCGTTTGTGAAGAACCACGTTTTGAAGACGATGTCTTTGATATACTCCTCAATCCGATTATTCTCATAGAAGTTTTGTCACCTTCAACAGAGGCTTATGACCGCGGTGAAAAATTTATGCACTATCGAGAGCTGCCATCTTTACAGGAATACGTCCTTGTAGCACAAGATAAGATTTGTGTTGAACGCTTCAGTCGCCAAGAGAACAATTGGATTCTTACCGATTTTCAAAACCTTGAAGAACACCTACTGCTTGTTTCAGTCCAATGTGAACTGCCTTTGCGTGAAATTTATGATCGCGTAACATTTCCTGAGTAAAAACAGGCGAACTGTGAAAGATACTACATTTATGCCAAAACAAAACTTCAACGAAAAACTAATCGCACTCCTCAAGACCAACCCTAACTTTACTGATGAATCTGGTGAACTCCTCCCCGCCGCAGTCAAAGACTACGCATGGCAACTTGACCACAATCTCATCAGATTGTTGCTGTCCGACCCAGAAGTAAAATCAACTTTCTTTGACGAAATTGATGGGCATCAGGTTTTCAACCATAACACCTTTATTGACTACATCACCGCCAAGAACTTCCTTGCCAATTCTTACACCCAATTTCGCAACAAAATTGGATTGAACATTGACGGTAAGTTTCTGCGCGAACGCGGCGAGGTTTCACTCGTTTGGCCCTACAAAGATTGTGTGCTTGAAGGCGGACAGACAAAAGAAG
>JAPPMR010000510.1 GCA_028818995.1 Candidatus Poribacteria bacterium
GAATCCAGATAGCCCGATTTACTTACAAGGTTATTCAGTTTTAAGAATTTTCAGTTAATGAGTATTACTGATAGTTTATATCATCCGTTGAGTTTTGCTTATGCTCTCGCCTTATGTGTCAACTTAAACGTCGATTTAAAGGTAGCAGGCACGCTCCGCGTGCCGACCACTTTACATCTTGGGTGGACGGCACACGGAGTGTGCCTACTACTTTGCAGGCGTATCGGTTTATATGAAAATGTGAAAAATATACCAGAAAATTAGAAAACTAAATAACCCTGATTGACTTATTATTTATCTTGACTTGCTAACTTGCCCTTGTTATCATAAAGCAAACCAAGACGAAGTCTTAAATCTTGACGAGGAATAACGCCATGAAAGGCAAACAGATAATCATGCCAGCGAAACGTTCGGCAACGTTGGAGGATTTTGAACTTGACGAAACACTGGCACCGAACCAGATTTTGCTCAAAACACATTATAGTTTGATTAGTCCTGGGACTGAAGGCGCGGGTTATACCGGTTTAGAAAGCGGGACTCGGTTTCCGCACGGGTCAGGTTACACGGCTATTGGTGAAGTGCTAAAAGTGGGTGAGCATGTAACAAGGTGTGCTGTTGGAGATTACGCTTTCTGTTATAGTTCACACGCGTCTATTGTTAAAACTGCCTCTGTGATGCTGGCGTTCAAACCACCGTTAGAGATGGATGCAAAGCTGATTCCGTTTGTTCGGATGGCGACGGTGGCTATGACTTCTTTGCGTGTTTCCTCGGTTGAATTCGGTGATACCGCTGTAATAATCGGCTTAGGGTTAGTTGGTAACTCCGCATCACAACTTTTCAACTTAGCTGGTATGAAGGTCATTAGCGTTGAACGTGTGCCTGAACGGATAGAAATTGCTCGGAAGTGTGGTATACAGCACCTGATTAATCCTGACGAAGAAGATGTACTTGAACGCGTCAAGTCCTTAACAGACGGACATAAGGCTGAGGTTACCGTTGAAGCGATCGGCAATCCACGCCTTGTTGAATTGGCGTATCAGTTGACTCGCACTAAGGGTGAGGTCGTCCTGCTGGGTTCGCCACGCGGTGAATATATCACAAATGCTACAGCGATACTCAATTATTCGCATCTTATCGGCTTAGGGGCAATTACGCTGCGAAGTGCACATGAATGGGTGTATCCGACAATGCACTCCGGTGAGTCGAAACATTCGCTTGAACGGAATTCACAGATAGTTTATTCGCTCATCAAGGAAGGTAAATTCAAGGTTGAGGAATTACTAACACATGTAATAAACCCTGAAGACGCACAATCCGCTTATGATGGTTTGACCAATCAGAAGGATAAATATTTAGGTGTCATCATGGATTGGACACAGATATAAAAATGAAAACACTTCTCATTCTGCGGCATGCCAAATCCAGTTGGGATAATCCGCAACTTTCTGACTATGATCGTCCTCTCAATAAACGTGGTAAACGAGATGCACCGCGTATGGGAGAACATCTGCGCGAACATGGGTTAATTCCAGACCGCATTCTTACCTCATCAGCCAAACGCGCCCGAAAAACCGCGACCAAAGTTGGCAAGGCATGTGGTTATCCACAAAAAATAAAACGGTTGGATCGTTTTTACCTTGCGCCACCGGGTGTTTACATCGAAAAATTACAAGCATTATCCAACAAATATGAACGTGTAATGGTTGTCGGACATAATCCAACAATGGAACAACTCGTGCGGCACCTAACTGGACAAATTGAACGAATGCCCACTGCCGCTCTCGCTCATATTGAACTACCTATCCAAAATTGGGAAACATTCGATTTTTCTACCAGAGGAACGTTGGTTAACTTATGGACACCAAAAACGCTTTTCACAGACTGAGTTCCCCGTTGGCAAAATCCTTTTTTCTTTTCCTTGTGGGAGTTTTCTTTCTACTTCAATCCACTCCTGCATCCGAGCAAATATCTGTTTCTACTGCCAAAGATGGCCAGTTCTTTCCATCTGCTGTTGCCGACGGTAAAGCTGGCGTTGTTATAGTATGGGAGGATTACCGTACTGGTAAAGATTGGGATGTGTATGCCCAACGGATAGATAATACAAACTCTCCGATGTGGCAACCGAACGGTCTTCCGATATCCATTGCAAATAGAAATCAACGCCGTTTACGCATGATTCGTCACGATACACATGCCATTGTCGTTTGGAACGACAGACGTGGTGGTGGCAGTTGGGATATTTATGCACAAGCTTTGAATTTTGATGGCAAAGTGTTTTGGCAAAATGATGGAGTCCCTGTCTGCACAAATGCCGCAGACCAGTCCACACAAGCAATTTTGAGTGATGGTGAGGGTGGTGCTATCATTGTTTGGGAAGATGAACGCCGAAGTACCGAATTCCAAGACCTCTATATCCAACGTATCAAGTCCGATGGAACACCAATGTGGGAGCTAGACGGTATACCTATTTTTCCATCGGAATCGCTTCAGAGCAATCCAGTACTTGTTGCAGATGGATTAGACGGATTTTATGTGGTGTGGTGGGACGTTATTGGAGCTGATACCTGGTCCATTATGGCACATCGTCTCAGTTTTGACGCAAAGCCTTTGTGGGATGCACCGCGCCTCATTACCCCAGAAGACGGCATGCAAGGTGAACCGCGTGTAGTGGTAGACGGTAAAGGTGGACTTATCGTTGTGTGGCAGATATATGAAAACTTTATTAATGACCAACTCTATGCACAACGCATTTCTGCTGACGGAAAGAAATTGTGGCAAAAGACAGGTGTCCCGGTCTGTACAGCGGACGGAATTCAAAAAAACGCTGCGGTTGTCTATGATGGGGAAGGTGGGTTGATCGCTGTGTGGAGAGACGAACGCGATATCTACGGTGACCTGTATGCGCAACGCATCCATGCTGATGGAACGTTGGCTTGGCAGAAAGATGGAATCTCGCTTTGCACTGTTGGTGGGCATCAGGATAGACCTTTCATCGTGCAATCCGCAGAAAATCAATTTTTTATCGCGTGGATGGATTACCGTGGAGATTTCGGTGAGAAAAGTACCGATGCAATCTATTGTCAGAAGATTGATTTAGATGGCAATCTCTTATGGGAAGAGGATGGTGTGCCAGTCTCTACAAGCAAAGGTGAACATTTTCCGCCCTTTGTCGTATCTGTTGGGAATGGGCAGTGTGCAGTCATCTGGAGTAACAACCAGCGGGATAACGGAGATATATTTCTCAAGCGGTTTTAAATTGTTTCCTAAGATTCCCGACTCATCTCAATGAGATGTGCACCTTCCAGTCCTGCTCGCACCTCTTCATCGTAACTTGTCACTACGACTTGGTGATCTTCAGCGAGTTGACGGATAAAATCCACCATCAGCACTTTTCGCTCATCATCTAAATGAAGCGTTGGATCATCAAACACAAAGAAACCGGGATTACCCAAAACTTTGGCAAGTGCCACCTTAAAACAGAGATAGAGGAACATTTTTTCGCTACCGCTAAGCAACATCAAACTCCGATCTACACCATCTATTTTAAGCGAAGGGAGCAGATGTTGTTTCTGTAAGTCAATACGTGTTCGTCCAAAAAGTTCCATCTGTTCAAGTCTACGATGTAGTTCCTCCTCTGCAGGTTTAAGTATTTGGCGTTGAAGTGTTTCGATGGTTTTGTCAACACCTGCACAAGCCAGTTCAAGACTGAGCGTTGTTCTTTCAACCTGTTCTGCTTCAGCATTTACCTTCTGAAGTCGCTCAAGTCTATCCAATTGCACCGCCTCTTCCTGCTTCAGTTTTTCAAGTTTTTTTCGTTCGCTGTCAATTCGCTCTTTCAATTGGCGTTTGTCTAAATTTTCGGGGATGGACTCCGCAGATTGCACATCGTTGTTGAATGATTCATCCGTTGCTTCTTCTGACACACCTTTCTCATTTAGCCTTGTTGTGAGCGTGTCAAGTTCAGTCCGCATTTTTTCAATATCCTGTTCAAGTTGTTCTAACCGTGTTGTCTTCGCTTGTAAAGTTTGTAGTCTCTGTTCAAGTTCCTGTCGACTTTCTAAACTTTCAGTTTTTTCGGCTAACGATTTTTTGTGGTTATCTAATTCAGCAGATAGTTGCAATTTTTCGGTTTCCTTTTCCTCAATAATCTTCTGAACGATTTCTTGTTCAAGCTTCTGATGGCATGTAGGACAGTGCCCATCGTTATTCTCAATCAGTGATCGAAGCGTGTCACATACTTTTGTTAATGCTGCAATTTGTGAATCAATACTGCCAATTTTTTGGATGAGTTCCTCACGTTCTTTTTCCAATCCTGTGGCTTCCTTAACTGCTGCTTCAATAGTAGTCATCATTTCACGTAAGTGAGAGATGTTGTTGAAACCGCTCAAGGTTGCAGTGCGCTCTTGCGTAAGGTTATTTAATTGTGTTTGTGTCTGTCTGTGGCTCTGCTTCCATTCAGCGATTAATTCTGCATCCCCCGTTTCTGTTCCGTATGCCCTCTCAAGTTCTTTCAGTTTTGCTTCTATTCTTTCAATCTCTTTTTTCTGTTCGTTCTGTGCGCTAAACCGTAGGCTATTTTGATGTGCTTGAATCCTATTCCGTTCACGTTTTGCGAGTCGACGCGCGTCAATGAATCGCTCTCGAACCTCTATCAATCTGTCAATACCGAGAAGCGCGAACAGGACATCGCGCCGTGTGGCAGGTTGTCGAGCAAGAAACTCAAAAATCTCACCTTCGCGAAGAAATGTTGTCAAAGCAAGTCGGTCATGCATGATCCCAAACTTATCCTTTAGTGTTGCTTCAACGACTGTGACACGCTTATCATCAAAGACAATATGCCATTCACCGTTTTTTTCTTGCCTCAACTGGAAACGTTTCCCCGTCCCACGGAAGAGCATATATCGTTCGTCATTTTCCACAAATTGCAGCCCTGCTGTTCCGCTATACGACTTTGCACTCTTGATCGCTGTAGCATCAACTCTTGGCACTATCGGTTTACCGGTTAGCGTAAAAAAGATCGCGTTAACAAGCGTACTTTTACCGCTGAAGTTAGGACCAAAAATAAGATTGATCCCATCAGACATTTCAAAATCTTGCTGTTGGAAACAACCAAAAGTCTTAAGACGAATCCGCTCTAACCGCATATTAATTATCTCTTTTCTCTTGGATAAGGTCGTAAATCATTTGTGCTCTGACCTTTTCGCGCCCATTTGTCAAAGTGAATTCAAAGGCTTTTACAATTGCTTCAAGTTCATCGGGACTAAGGGAAATATATTTTGAGTCGTGTTGGATAATTGCCTCTATTTCCGCTTTATAGATTTCTCGCGTTTCATTGTCAAGGACAGTGTCCATAATTTATTCCCTATGATATTATCGTGTCATAACCCGTTACTGTTAGATCCACTCTGTTTTGATTTTTCGCCAAAATATTAGACAGGTCGCGAGCTGGAGCTCGCTGCTACAAGAAGAAATCTTTACCCGAAGATGGAAACTACAGAAAGTTGAACGAATCAGTTATTGCAGATCAGATTTTCGATTTTATCTGCATCAACCGTTCACCAGCTTCTAACAAAATTTCATCTGCCATGCTAAACATAAACCTAAACTTTGTCTTACCAAGATGTGGACGGCTATAGAAACTGGAACCCGGTACTCCGCCAACACCAATTTCTTTAACCAACCAGTGTGCAAATGCTGTATCATCAGGAAACCCAAAATCGGTAATATCTGTCATAATGTAATAAGCAGCTTCTGGTGGATGACAGCGAAATCCTGCTTCTCTAAGCGTATTAACGAGTCTTTTGCGATTTTCGTCATATTTTTTGACTAATTCTTGGTAATAACTTGGTGGTAAGTTGAGGGCAACGACACCAGCACGTTGTAAGGGGTGCGGTGCGCCGACGGTTAAAAAATCGTGCATTTTGCGAATCGCATCCGTTAAGACTTCAGTTGCAACAACATACCCTAAACGCCATCCTGTCATTGAATAGGTTTTGCTCAATCCTGATACAGTAATCGTCCGATCCTGCATCTGCGGCAAAGATCCGATGCTGATATGCGATTTGTCGTCATAGATCATGTGTTCATATATCTCATCGGTTATAGCGATGCAGTCATATTCACAGCAAAGGTCCGCGATTTCTTGAAGTTCGTCTTGTGAGAAGACTTTTCCGAGCGGATTGTTGGGGGTGTTTACAATAATCGCCTTTGTGTTGGTAGAAAAAGCATTTTGGAGTTCGGCAGGGTCGTAAGTAAACTGTATTACGCCATCTGCGGATTGTGTCTCACGGAGTGCGATATAGACAGGTTTCGCACCAGAGATAATGGTATCCGGCCCATAGTTTTCATAAAAAGGTTCAAAAATGATAACCTCGTCGCCAGGGTTGATAATCGCGAGGAGCGCGGACAGCATGCCTTCTGTTGAACCACAAGTGACGGTAATATTTTCAGCAGCATCGGTTGGAATGCCGTTGAACGTCGTCATTTTTTGGGCGATTGCTTCTCGAAATTCTGGTGCACCCCAGGTAATGCTATATTGATTATATCCTTCCTGAATCGCCTCAATTGCTGCTGCTTTGACGATGTCTGGTGGTTGATATGCGGGCGTGCCTTGCGACAGATTAATTGCATTGTGACGCAAGCAAAGCTGCGTCATACCTCGGATTACTGATTCAGTGAAACGGGTGGATTTGTCTGAAAGTTTGGATTGAAGGGACATGTTAATATGTGGAGTCTATAAACAACACCTAAACTTAGTGCTTTGTCAACATATTATTGTAGGTCGCGATTCGGAGATCGCTCCTACTGAAATGTATCTTCTTGTAGGAGGGAACTCCGATTCCCCACTATTAGTGGTTTCGTCGCGATTCAGAGATCGCTCCTACAGAAGAGGTGTAAACTTATTTTTTTAATTTACTATAAGAGTGTTTATCTACAACTCTCGATTATCTATATTCTGTAATTCCTATCTTAATTTTACCCCAAATTATCGCAGCTTTGTCCGCTGCCTCAACCGCGAGTGCCCCTTCTAAACCATTTTTCATTAACATCTGAATGTCGTCTTCCTCTAATGAGACATTGAAGAGAAGCATTTCATCAAGCATCCCTTGCCACTCTCTACCGCCTCCCGACCATGAACCGATGCGTCCAGGTCCAAATTCACCGGGTAAAGGACCCCATTTACCTTCGGCATCAAGTTTCCCATCAAAGTAGACGCGAACTGATTCATCGGTACTGCTGTATGCAACTGCAAGATGGAACCATTTATTCGAGATACTTTGGTCTGCTGTGAAATCCGATTGCTGCCAGCCTGGGTGTCGCACAGGATTGTTGGAGTGAATAGCCATTTCCATCTTGTTGTCTGGACGAAATTGGTAATGGACATAACCTGCAGCCCAACCATCACGGTTGAAAAAGCATCTCCAGGCGCCAACTCTGCCTGTCGAATTGAACCACTTTAGCAGTGTAAATTCTTTAAGTGGTGCAATCGCTGGAACAGTGACCCAAGCATCTTTACCATTGAGTTCAATAGCATTGCCAAATTTACCCTTCACCCATTTTGCACCGCCGACGAGGTTACCATCATAGCCATTGTCAGATGAATCGGCAGCGACTTTTCCGTTTGCTTCATCAAACAACCACGCACCGACAATAGTATTCTGATCGATTTCAGCAATGCTGAGTTGTGCAATCATGAAACCTACGGCGATAACACTAATTGTTAAGCGTATCATTTTTGTGCCTCCTTAAGAAGTTGTCGGTTGTAAATTTCTAAAACTTGGTAAATCCACGAGTTGGATTAAATCATTGATCGCTGAAAAATGTGCCATCAGTAATCTATAATTAGGTTCTATAGCTTAGAATTATACCATCATCCAGAGGAATCCCAACAGAATGTAGCAGCGTGTTAAAGGCGAATTCCAACAATCTGATATTCTCGTGGTGCATCGTAACGTTGTCATCAGCGATAACCAAACCCATGGACGGATATTGAGTAACACCAATTTAAGATAATATA
Organism: Candidatus Poribacteria bacterium; assembly: GCA_028818995.1. The sequence continues at coordinate 8,018 of JAPPMR010000510.1, forward strand.
GGTATGCATCTTTTTGTGCCTGCATAGCGCGGATGAGGATGGAAGAAATTGACCATTTTCGGTGCGACTTGGTCATTCCTGTTGTGCGCGCTCCCAAAATGCCTATTGAAGCGTGTCTATTTTGTCTCGCGCTTATCTTTTTCCGTATATCCGACCTTAATTTTACCCCAAATTGTCGCAGCTTTGTCCGCTGCCTCAACAGCAAGTGCCCCTTCTAAACCATTTTCCATTAACATCTTAATATCGTCTTCCTCTAATGAGACATTGAAGAGAAGCATTTCATCAAGCATCCCTTGCCACTCTCTACCGCCTCCCGACCATGAACCGATGCGTCCAGGTCCAAATTCACCGGGTAAAGGACCCCATTTACCTTCGGCATCAAGTTTCCCATCAAAGTAGACGCGAACTGATTCATCGGTACTGCTGTATGCAACTGCAAGATGGAACCATTTATTCGAGATACTTTGGTCTGCTGTGAAATCCGATTGCTGCCAGCCTGGGTGTCGCACAGGATTGTTGGAGTGAATAGCCATTTCCATCTTGTTGTCTGGACGAAATTGGTAATGGACATAACCTGCAGCCCAACCATCACGGTTGAAAAAGCATCTCCAGGCGCCAACTCTGCCTGTCGAATTGAACCACTTTAGCAGTGTAAATTCTTTAAGTGGTGCAATCGCTGGAACAGTGACCCAAGCATCTTTACCATTGAGTTCAATAGCATTGCCAAATTTACCCTTCACCCATTTTGCACCGCCGACGAGGTTACCATCATAGCCATTGTCAGATGAATCGGCAGCGACTTTTCCGTTTGCTTCATCAAACAACCACGCACCGACAATAGTATTCTGATCGATTTCAGCGGTGCTGAGTTGTGCAAGCATCAAACTTACAGCGACAAGAAAAATTGTAAGGCGTATCATTTTAGTTCCTCCTTTAATTGTCGGTTTTCGATTCCTAATAACTTGGGAATTCTACTCGTAAACTTTTTGTGAAATATAATGTGTTACCAACAGTCTACACTTCAGTTCTATAACTTAAAATTATACCATCGTCCAAAGGAATGTCAACAGAATTTAATAGCGGCGTGTTAAAGACGAATTCCACATAATCTGGCATCTCATCGCGCATTGTCACGGTATCATCAGCCACAATTAAACCACCCGCACGGATGTTGGGCAGTGCCAATTCAAGATAACGTAAATATTCGTCTTTTTGTGCATCAAGAAACACAAGGTCAAAAGTGGTATCACACTTAGGGATTTCGTCAAGTGCGTTTCCGACCCGTATTTCAACAATTTCGTCTAAATTGACTTCTTTGAGATGGGCTTGTGCTTCTGCTGCACGTTTTGGATCGAACTCCAAGGTAATGAGTCTGCCTCCAGTTTCTTTCAGCGCAGTAGCAAGCCAAATTGTGGAATAACCGTTACTTGTCCCGACTTCAAGGACGTTTTGTGCCTGAATAGCGTGGATGAGAATAGAGAGAAATTGCCCGTTTTCGGGTGCGATATTGGTATACTGTTTTGCGGTCTTTTCAAGCCGTTTTAAAATAGGTTGATAGTCTTCCATTACCAGATAAGACCCTTCCATTTTGTTGAAAATATAACGATAATATCACAAACTGGACCAACTGTCAAAAGATTCATCGTTGCAATAGCTGCCAGCTTCTACCAGGGATGTCAGCACGAAACATCTCTACATTTCCCCGGTCCGCCATCGTGACGTAGCACGTGCATCCATCTGAACCGCCAAAAGCGATATTAGTGCAGTGTTTGCCTGTTAATTCTATCTCTAATAGCACTTCCCCTTCAGGTGAAAGTTTTGCTATAGTGCCCTTGCCGTGCCGAGTAATATAAAGATTGCCTTCAACATCACAGCGCATGCCGTCCATACCGAAATCTGGAAACTGAATCAATAACCGTTTATTGCTAACCTCACCTTGAGGTGACAAGTCATAAGCCCAGACGTTACGCTGTGCCGATTCGTTGACATAAAGCACTTTCTCGTCGGGACTGACCTCAATGCCATTTGTCGTGCCCATATCCGCTTCTAACAGTGTAACCTTGCCATCTGTATCCACTCGCCAAATCTGCCCAGTTGACTCACCCCAATTCGGATCGCTTGCATAGAGGATATCGTTTGCACCTATTGCAAGGTCATTTGGCTGATTCATCGTCGGTTCGTGTGCATGTACGCTAATTTCGCGCGTCTCCATATCCACTTTGAGTACATTGTGATTCGTATAGTCTGCGATGAACATGAAACCTTCGCTGTTGAAGCGGATACCGTTGCCGATGCTGCCTGTCGGTAGTTCGACAAAAACGCTTGCTTCACCTTGTGGTGTCACTTTGCCGATAGTGTGTTGTCGTTCAAAGTTAACGGCATATAAGTTGCCATCGGCATCGCAGGCGGGTCCTTCGATACCAGATGTAAATCCGTTGACGGGTGTAAATTCATGACTGACAAAAAGTTCTTCGTTCATTTTGTGCTCCTCAGATTTTCTGTTTGCAGTATTTTGCTTGTATCTATCTATATTTTACCACAAGTGCTATATTTATAATTGGTAAAAATAAATTTGACAAATGGCTAAAAATGTAGTACAATCACGTTAGACGGGTGATGGAGTAATACACTTCATTACCTTCTTTGGATTTTACAGCACTCACATATATTCACAAATTTTTTATTCACCACCCGATTCCCGTAAAGGAGCAGCATGTTAGGTGCAATTATCGGAGACATTGTCGGTTCCGTCTATGAGTGGAACCGTATTAAAACCAAAGATTTTGAATTCTTTACCCAACGTTGTTTTTTCACAGATGATTCAGTTTGCACTGCAGCAGTCGCGGATATTTTACTGCATGACCTCCCGCCAGCGGTGACAATGCAGCAATGGTGTCAACGTTATCCAGATTGCAGTTATGGTGGCATGTTTGGAAGATGGATTTATGAAGACACACCTGAAGCATATAATAGTTACGGTAACGGTGCTGCAATGCGTGTCTCACCAGCAGCATTCCTGAACCGTAACGATCTGAATGCCGCACTTGCTGCCGCCGATAAAGTGACCGCCATCACACACAATCACCCTGAAGGCCTGAAAGGCGCGCGGGCAACAACACATGCTATCTGGCTTGCGTATCAAGGCGAAGATCCGACCAACATCCGTAATGTTATCGCAAATGAATACGACTACGACTTAATTCAAACAGTTGACGAAATTCGTCCTGAGTACTCTTTTAACGAGACTTGTCAAGGCACAGTCCCACAAGCGATAACATGTGCATTAGAATCGGATAGTTTTGAAGATGCTGTTCGGAATGCTATTTCTCTTGGTGGTGATTCGGATACGCTTGCTGCTATCGCGGGACCCATAGCAGAGGTACTGCACGGTATACCTGACGAGTTCGTTGAACAGATGTTCAATTATTATCTTGCAGATGCACCAGATATTTGTGAGGTGATACAGGAGTTGTATAATTAGATCAAAGATAATTGATTGAAGATAGAAAACAAGACAGTATTGATGATTTTAAATGTGTTCGGCGGGTTAGAGATTTTCATAGCAAGAATGCTATTATAGTGAACTTTAAAATTAACAGGACATTTTGAGTTGTAGGAGGGAACTCCGATTCCCGACTATCAGTGAGGTTCGTCGCTATTCGGAGATCGCTCCTACAGAAAATGTGCCTCTTTAATTTCAAAGTTCGCTATAAATATTTCGGTAATTTCTTTAGTCCCGTAGGGACGATATGTTTATAGAAAAA
>JAPPMR010000630.1 GCA_028818995.1 Candidatus Poribacteria bacterium
AAATAGATATTGCGAAGGTTATGATAGAATATGCTGTGCAATTAGCAGAAAATCACAAAAGGAATATGTAACTAATTGGCTTCTCATCAGCGAAAAATTTTGATGTTCAATCACGAATTCCCTCCTATTGGGGGTGGTGGTGGTCAGGTGAGTTATTTCTTAGGGAAACACTACGCCGCCGCAGGACACCATGTACATCTGATTACCTCACAATTCCGTGATTGTGCAAAGACAGAGGAAGTAGCAGGAATTCACGTACATCGTGTCCGCGCACTTCGGAAAAATCCGAATGTGTGTGCAGTTCATGAGATGTTGACCTATTCCGTAAGTTCAAGCATTTACGGATTGAGATTTGCGAAAAAGTTTAAACCGGATATTGTCCAAGTTTTCTTCGGTATTCCTGCGGGTGGTGGTGCATACCTGCTACAAAAATTCAATAATGTACCGTATGTAGTGTTTTTAGGTGGACGAGACGTGCCGCGTCCTAATCCCGATCCGCCTTACTATCGCTGGTTATACATGTTGCTAAAGCCGATTATCCGAGCGATTTGGCACAACGCAGCATCGGTTATCTCCTGCAGCGATGGGTTGCGCGACTTGGCGCACGAAACGGATGCAAATTTACAAATAGATGTTATTCCTGATGGTGTGGATTTAGAGACATTTGCACCGACACAACGCGAAGCAAATCCGAAAATAGTCCGATGCCTTGCAATTGGCAGACTCATTCCGCGCAAAGGATTTCAATTTCTTATTCAGGCACTCCCGCAAGTCCTTGACAAAGTCCAGCATAATTTTGAGATAGAGATTGTCGGTGACGGGCCATACAGAGAAGAACTGATTAAGTTAGCAGAAAATCTTGACGTAACTTCGTATATTCATTTCGCTGGCACGGTGCCGTATTCAAAATTGACTGAAACAGATAATGAAGACGAGGTCTTATTACCACAGAAATACCGTGAGGCAGATATCTTCATTTTACCGTCATTAGCAGAAGGCATGCCGCTTGTCGTTTTAGAGGCAATGGGAACAGGATTGCCGATTATCGCAAGTCGTGTGCAAGGCATTGATGAACTCGTGGCAGAGGATGTTAACGGTGCATTGTTTGACGCTGGCGATGTTGACGGACTCGCAAGTTGTCTTATTCAACTCATCAACGCGGGTGAAACGCGCGTTGAGATGGGAAAAGTAAGCACTGAAAAGGTAAAACCTTACGATTGGAAAAACATCGCTGACACATATCTTGCACTTTATGAAGACATTCTTTTGTAGGAGCGATCTCCGAAACGCGACCCTCTTTGTAGGAGCGATCTCCGAAACGCGACCCTCTTTGTAGGAGCGACCTTTGGTCGCGATGTAATCGTCTTCTGTAGGAACGACCTCCGAAACGCGACCCTCTTTGTAGGAGCAACCTTTGGTCGCGATGTAATCGTCTTCTGTAGGAACGATCACCGAATCGCGCCCTCTTTGTAGGAGCGATCTCCGAATCGCGACCTTCTTGTAGGAACGATTCTCCCGGTCTTCGATTTTATGAAAAGGAGAAACAAATAAACACATGCTGCCAATAAAAATACTTGCCATAGGTGCGGGCGGTTTACAACGCGCCTTAACCCATCAATTTGTCCATATCCTCAACCAACGAAATCTATACAACGGTGGTATCTTTATCGGACAACCCACAGGCACTGAGAAAGCCGATGCCTTCAACCAACAGGGAGGCGTATATCATGTCGTCACGTTTGACGTAGGCGGTATTCATGACATTCAGCAAATCTCAAGTGTGGTTGGCGCAACAACGCTTGCAACTGAAGCAGGGCGTGAACAATTCTATGCACAAACCGAGAATCCGTTAGACCTCCTTCTGATAGGCGTAACCGAAGCAGGCATCGCCAAAGGTGAACTGGCAATGGATGTTTTAGATGAGACGCTCTATCGTTATTTTAGTCATCACGGGGCAGATGCGGACTTATGTGTTATCAACACCGATAATCTCCGAAACAATGGCGATATTATACGAGATATTCTTCTTAACGAGTATCCGAAACGGAGCGATGATTATATGGGATGGTTAAAAACAAGAGTCGGTTTTCTCAACGAAATGGGAGACAGACTTGTGCCGCAGGTTCACGCTGTCCCCGATGAAATCAAGGAAGCAGCACAAGCACAGATTGACATTTCAGATGAATTGATAACCTACGCGGAGCAAATGCCCGCGACATCGCTGATTCTGGAAGACTTGGAGGACAGATTACGTGTTCCCTTCGGTGAACTTGAGGAATATGGCGTTGTAGTAAGTCAGGATAGCATTGAACCTTATCACGATTGGAAATTGCTACTCGTGAATTCCGTGCATGTGCCGGGGATTACACACAAGGGCATGCTCTCAGGAATAGACTATGTAAACGAAGCAGCATCACACCCAATATTCGCACCGCATCTGGAACGATTGATGCATGGATATGCCGAAATTGTTGAGGCAGATATCCCGATAGCGGGAAAAAGTGCGCGTGCGTATACGATGGAATTCATTGATCGCATCCGCCGTGTCAAAGATGATAACGCACGGATTAACATCATTGAGACAGTGAAACTCCGTGAACGAGCCGCTGACATCGTGAGATCGCCAAATTATCATGGTAGCACGGAACTTTTTAAATCCGATTTCGCCTATTCCTTCGCAACGGTACTCCGATTTTTGACACCGCACACAATATCAGGTGCTGACGACTATAGAGGTATCACCGATACAGGCACAGAGTACGAAATCCGAGACCCTGGCCGAACAATACAAAATGTGTTGAATGGTGCGTTTGGCACGAGTCTAACTGACGTGGAAAACCGAATCCAAACCATTTTCTCAAACGCAACCCTATGGGCACCGCAGAACGCAATACCTGAAAATGCCTTAAATCAGAATCAGGATTTTTGCAGGCGTGTTGCACACTATTATCATCAATTAGTTAATGGGAAAACATGTCTTGAGGTATTAGAAAGTATCAATTCGCAGAACGCGTAAAAGAAAGGCGCGCTTACATGAAGATTAAGAAAATATTTCGGTAATTCTAATTTTATCCAAACTCGGTAGGTGCGGTTTCTAACCGCACCGGATATTTCTCCAAATTACCGAATTAATAAATTAATCCTCATCAAAGCGCGCCACAATTGGCTTCCTTACAACCTAACGCATAACTAACCAGCAAGCGAAATAACACCTTTCTTACGTTGCAGCACAGCATCATAAAACCGCATCGTACCAACGCAATCTTGGATGCTTGATACAGGTTCTCTGTCCTCACGAATGGCATTAGCAAACTCAGTGAGACTGATGCCATCACCTGTCAACTCGCCATTGCGTTGATCCGAAAAATTAGACGAGAATGTATTACCATCTCCTGTATAGTGTTCAAAACCCCATAACCCTTCTAAAACGATGTATTCGTGTTGTCCGGTTATTTCAATGTGGTCATAGTTGCGTGCCCATAGACGTTGGCTGCTGAGCTGCAAAGTCCCAACAGCTCCGTTGGTATACTCTACGGCCACAGCGAATGAACCTTGCCCGTCAACCTCATTGTGAAAAACGCTAAGTTCATTAACATCAGCACCAGCGATGTGCCGTGCTAAATCAAAGTGATGGATAGCAAAATCAAGTAGATAATGTTTGACTGATCCGTACGATCCACTACAGAATGAGCAGAAAAGTTGTGTGAGTTGACCGAAGGATTCGGTCTGCATGATTCTCCTCGCCTCCCGCACGCCGAGACTAAACCGACGTTGAAAGTTCACCATCAATGTTTTACCATGTTTCTCAGCGGTTTCTGCTAAAGTAATCGTTTCTTCAAGCGACGGTGCAGGCGGTTTCGGCGTAAAAACATGATACCCTGCCTCAAGTGTCTCAAGCACGAGTGGTTGCCTCGGATCCGGTCCCATAGAGATTATAACCGCTTCCAAATCCTCTTTTTCAAACATTTCGTGTCGATCTAAATAATATCTGCCTGTACCAAATTTACCGGCGGCAGCTTTGGCTCTATTTTCGTCTGCATCGCAGACCGCCTGCAATGCTACTGGAGCCAAATGTAAAGCGGGATAAATCGTATGCCTCGCGAACCCACCAGCACCCAGAAATCCAATTCGAAGAGGTTCCATATTATTTCCTTTGTGCGCTTTCAAAGCGCGTCTGCAAGAATATAAAAGTTTGCATAAATTTAGCATAACTCTACCTTCTCTGTAAAGAAAAATCGCGGAGCAAACAGAACCATTCAATTCTCCAATGTTTTTCTTCTCCCGAATACCTTTTCTTGTAGGAACGAGTTCCAACTCGCGACCTTTTCTAAAATTTTGGGAAAACATGAAAATCGAATGATGCTGCTGAATTCTGTTTTTAACTCAACCTAATTGTCAAAATTCTGTCAAAAAACAACACATAAATAGAGATTAACGCACTAATTTTTCTCCTTCCTAATGAAAGACAAAAAAGAGGATGTATAAAAAAAGAGACAACCAACGGCGAAACTTCGGGTTTGCGCTGCTTCAAGGCACCTTCATGCGAATCAACCTCGCTTTTGTAGATGCATCGACGGTGCTTTCTGCTTTTATCCATAAACTCACCGGATCCGAGATGATGGTAGGTTTGACCGGTTCAATGATGACAGCAGGTTGGATGTGGCCGCAGTTGTTAGTTTCAAATCTGTTGGAACATCGCCAGCGCAAAATGCCGTATTACGCTGTCGGGATGAGTATCCGCGTGTTCGCATGGCTTGCCATCTTTTTTTGCACCATCAACATTGGTGCAGAAAATCCTATCTTACTCGCTGCCTGTTTCTTAGGGTTTTATTTTTTATCCTCCTCTGCCATGGGTGTTTCAACGTTGCCCTACATGGACATCATCTCTAAATCTATAGCACCGAATCGGCGTGCGCGCTTTTTTAGTTTACGTCAAATATTCGGAGGCTTTTTTGGAATTTGGGTCGGTTTTTGGGTGCGTGCAATGCTCGGAAATGAGGATGAATTCACTGGCATCCTTGGATGGATTACGCAGGCTTTCAAAACGTTCACGTTGTATTTCATCACTTCTATCTGTCAGATAGAGACTGAACTCGGATTTCCATCTAATTACGCTTTTCTTTTTATCTGCTCGGTGAGTACTGCTTTTCTCTCGTTTATTAGTTTTTTAGCTGTACGCGAACCTATTCATCCCGTTAATTCCCGCCGCCGACCTATGTGGCAACATCTAAAGCAAGGACCACATTTTATACGGACAGACCCAAATTATCGGAGATTTATCTTTTTTCGCATCGGATTGCATTTTTCCAGTATGGCAACCCCGTTCTACGCAACGTACGCCTTGTTCGAATTAGGCGTTTCTGAGGCAACAATCGGTTTTTTCATCGTATGTTCCGCTCTGAGCGGTGTCGTTTCAAACGCATTTTGGGGTTATATCGGTGAAAAATATGGGGTGCGGTGGGTGTTGATTTTCACTGCAGGGTTAATGTTGTTCCCACCGATAATAGCGTTCTTTTCTGGAATGTTACCTGTTTCCTTGCGCGTACCTGCCTACCTGTTAATCTTCACGATTGGCGGTATTTTGACAAACGGTATGATGGTTGGATTCATGGCATACATGCTAAACATCGCGCCGCCGCGCAGTCGTCCGAGTTACATCGGATTTATGAATACGCTGCTCCTGCCCGCCAGTTTCGCACCAACTTTAGGAGGACTCTTGGTGAAACTTATCGGTTATCGGTGGCTGTTTGCAGTGTGTTTTGGTATCTGTCTTATTGCCTTTCGCATCGCAACCTGACTGCAAGAAATCATGCATGAGGATGAGTTGGAAGAGGATATTGAAGTGTGATGTTTGCGTTCGCAATATCGTTGTGATTTTTTGCCAAATATGGTATCATTTGAAATAAGCAAAGTCAGTAAAATTAAGGAAAATGGATGGATAAGTCGAATCAGAACGAATCGAATACAGTTGATGGGATACTCCGAAAGATAGAGAAGAAAGCGAACACCGGAATATATCTATACCGCGGCGAACCACAACATTATGAGAAAGAACCTTATTTGGGTAAAGTATCTTCAAATTTTTACCGAGAATTCCTGAAAGATAGTGATTTTGACGTTGAGGCAGAACAATTCGATATAGAGGAATTTCAAAAAACAATGTTGCTTGCTGCCAACAAATTTTCCCGGAAACCAGTTAGTGAACTTGAACATCTCGCGGAAATTCAACATTATGGAGGCAAAACCAACCTCATTGATTTCACGACAGATTTTCTCATTGCACTCTTCATGGCATCTCAAGAATCCTGTGGCAGATGTGGCAGGATTATTTTCCAAAAAATTGAATTAGTAAAACCTTATATTGAGGTCCCCCATGAACCGATAAATCGAGTTATCGCTCAGAAAAGCGTATTTGTTAGACATCCTGATGGGTTTATACAACCTAATAAAGACGATGTTATAAACATTCCATCAGATATTAAAAAACCGATACGTGAGCACCTGGAAAGGTGTCATGATATATCTTCCGAAACTGTCTACAATGACACTCATGGATTTATTAGACACCAACGCCTCTATCCAGAACTCTACAAGGCAATTTATATGGGATTAATTCATAAACAGCAAGGAGATTCAGAGAATGGCAAATCAAACTAAAATGGCACACTATGAAGAAGCTGTCAAACACTTTAGCAGAGCCATTGACCTGGACCCGACTTTTGTTGTGCCCTACCTTTATCGCGGCGATGTTTATCGTAGCATGGGCAAATTTGACGAAGCAATTGATGATTATTCCACGGCGATCAAATTGACTCAACAACCAGCTGAGGCTTATTACGGTCGTGGTATGGCACATGGTGCTAAAGGTGATATTGACAAATCAATTGAGGACTTCACGAAGGCGATTCAGCACGAACCTGACTACGCTGAGGCATATTACCATCGCGGAAATGGTTATGTCATAAAAGATGAGTTTGATCGTGCTATAAAGGACTGTGATAAGGCAATAGAACTGGATCCCGACATTGCTGATGCCTATGTTGTTCGCGGTAACGCGCACAGCAGCATAGGTCAAGTTGACTTAGCTGTTATGGACTTTAACAAGGCAATACAACTTAAGCCAGATTATACAAATGCTTATGTCGCTCGCGGCATCGCATATAACAGAAAAGGCAGACATGATTTGACTATTGCAGATTATACAAAAGCTTTAGAATTGGAACCTAATTATGCCGATGTCTATGTTATGCGCGGAGATGTTAACTTACTTATAGACGACTTTGAGGCTGCTATTGCAGACTGTGAAAAAGTGATGAAACTCATACCCAATGATGCAGCTCCTTATATTACTCGTGCGACTGCTTATAGCTTTAAAAGTGACCTTGAGGCTGCTATGTCAGACTGTAATAGCGCAATAGAACGTAATCCGAAAGCTGCCGATGCGTATCTTATTCGTGGTATGGCTTTTAGCAATAAAGGTGATTATGATTTAGCTATAATGGATTTTGCAAAAGTAATAAGATTAGTTCCTCACAATTTCAATGCCTTCTATGAACGTGGTAACGCCTACAGCAGCCAAGGTGAATTTGATAAAGCCATTGAAGACTATATGAAAGTGATAAAACTAAATCCATATCATGTTGGATGTTATATTAATCGTGGTATAGCTTATGGTAGAAAACGTCAATTTGGTAAAGCAATTGCAGACTTTAATACGGTTATCCAACTCCAGCCCGATTATGTTCCTGTCTATGTTGATCGCGGTGTAACTTTTGCTGTCAAAGGTGATTTTGATAATGCTATTGCAGATTTTACACGAGCGTTACAACTCAATCCACTGTGGGAGGCATTGTATTATAATCGTGGGAAAGTCTATAGCAGTCAAAGTAACTTCGATATGGCTCTCGCAGATTTTAACATAGCAATACAAATTAACCCCGGTTTTGCGAGAGCTTACTATAGTCGCGCTAAAATATGGTTGCACCTGCAAAAATGGGAAAGAGCAAGAATTGACCTCACAAACGCGGGGAATAGAGGCGTAAATATTACTGGTGCATTTCATAATGATTATAAAAGTATAGAAGGCTTCGAGGAGCAAATCGGTGTAAAATTACCCGACGACATCACTGCTATGTTGATAGAAAAGAAAGAAAAGACTCAATCTGAACCTACAGAGGAAAGTCTATATCAACCTACAAGTGAAATTGATCGCCGCTTATCTAAAGAAATCATAAAAAATCTGGCACAGCAGAGAGGACGCACTCAAAATCAATTCACACCAATTAACCCATCCAAACCTTCGCGTGGAATTGAGCATCGCCTATTTGCACAATAATTAGCATATTTGGATTAGCTATATGCAAGAATTTAACCAATACGCTATCCTGCTACTTCAAGACCGAAAGTAGAAACCATGCCTACAAACCAACCTCCCAACATCCTCCTCGTTATGTCCGACGAGCATGCCCCGATGTTCAGCGGACCGTACGGACATCCGCTCGTCAAAACACCACACATGGACAGACTCGCGAAAGATGGTGTAACCTTCACAAATGCTTATTGCAATTCGCCACTCTGCATGCCGTCGCGGATGTCTTTTATGACTGGTCGGTATATCCATCATATAGGGGCGTGGGACAATGCCGCACCGTTACGTCCAGATGCTGTCACATGGGCACACCTTCTACGAGATGTAGGTTACGATGTCGTGCTTTCAGGCAAACAGCATTTTGGCGGGATGGATCAATTGCATGGGTTTCGTGTGCAACTTGCCCGAGACTTACATGCAGAAAGACAGCACGGACTGACGGATTGGGATAACGGCACACCAGCAGCATCCCGTCCATGGCAAGGACCTGCACAAGCCGGTCCCGGAACAACGGTGGAAATTGAAGTTGATGACCTTGCTGAGTCAGAGGCACTGACATATCTCCGCGATCCAGCACGGCAGGAACAACCGTGGGCACTTAACGTCTCGTTCATCGCGCCGCATTTTCCACTTGTTGTACCACAAAGGTTTTGGGATCTCTATCCACTTGATAAGATTGACTTACCCGATATTCCAGAAGGACACCTTGAAAATCAGCACCCTGTCTATCAACGGATGAGACGTATGTTTGGCTGTGTTGATTTTCCAGAGGATTTAGTCCGCCGCGCACGCGCTGGCTATTACGGATTGATCACCTATCTTGATGAGAAGATCGGGAATCTGATTCAGACACTTGAAGAAACAGGACAATTGGAAAATACCGTTGTCATCTATACCAGCGACCACGGTGAGATGAACGGTGAACACGGCATGTGGCGGAAATCAAACTTCTATGAGGCATCTGCTCGTGTGCCGCTACAGATTATGTTCCCCGATCAGATGTCCGCAGGTAAACGCATTGACCAAATCGTTTCACTTGTTGACTTGACAGCAACACTGGTTGATATTGCAAATGGACATTCCTTTAGTCAATTTGATGGCGATAGTCTGATTCCTTTGATACAAGGCACAGCAACCGATTGGAAGGATTTCGCGTTCTCCGAATATCTTGCCCACGGTGTCCAACGTCCTATGGCAATGCTACGGAAGGGGAGATACAAATTCAACTATAGCCTTGGCGATCCACCTGAACTTTACGATATAAAGGAAGATCCGGAGGAATTCCACAATCTTGCCAATGAACCTGAATATCAGGAAATCTGCAAAGAACTGCAAGCACAACTATTAACAGAATGGGATCCGGTTGAGATTGAGAAACAGGTGCGAGAGAGTCAGAAGGCACGTATCCTCATTAATAAAGTCACCGATGGGCAATGGCGAAAACCCGCATAATCTAAAACACCACAAAAACACAAGGTATCAACATGACATCGTTAAATAGGAAACCTAACCTCGTCTATGTCTTCGCAGATCAACTTCGCTATCAGTCATGTGGTTACGCAGGGGATACCCGTGCGCGTACGCCGAACATTGACCGACTTGCCACAGAGGGAGCAAATTTCTGCAATGCTGTCTCTGGCAGTCCGATGTGTGCACCGTATCGTGCCTCGCTTTTCACTGGCAAATACGCGAGCAGCACTGGTATGGCAATCAACGAACTCCGCATGAATCCAAACCATGACTGTTTTGGACACGTTTTACATCGCAACGGCTATCAGACAAGTTACATCGGAAAGTGGCACTTGTGGGCAAATCAGTTGGGAAAACACCACGACCCTCAGAATTCCTACATTCCGCCAGGACCACATCGACTCGGTTTTGATGGGGAATGGTCCGCATACAATTTCCATCATACCTATTTTGACATATATTATCATAAAGACAGTCCAGAAAAGATTACGATTCCCGGCTATGAACCGGATGGACAAACAGATTTAGCGATAGAATACCTGCAACGCGCATCAAAAGATGACGATCCCTTCGCGCTTTTCCTCTCAATCGGTACGCCGCATGACCCGTGGACACAGAACAACGTTCCAAGCGATTATTATGAGATGTTCCGAAATGTTGACTTTCCGTTGCCACCGAATTATAAAGAAGAAAACGACCCTTATGGCGATACGTGGGCAATGATGTCCGCGGAAAACCGTGCTAAATTACCTGAATGGATGCGTGTTTATTACGCTATGACGACCAACTTGGACTGGAATATCGGTAGGCTGCTACAGGCTATTGATGAACTCGGATTGCAAGACGACACCATCTTTGTGTTTACCTCCGATCATGGTGAGATGTTTGGTGCACAGGGACGTCGTGCGAAAAATATCTTTTATGAGGAAGCGGTACGTGTTCCATTTCTCGTCCGATGGTCTAATCAAGTTCCAGGGGAGCATGTCGCAGATGCTTGTTTAAATACACCAGATATTATGCCAACACTACTTTCAATGATGGATCTACCGATACCTGAAAATGTTGAAGGTTCTGACCTAAGTCAAGCAGCGTTTAATCAACCGTTTGATGAACCAAAGGCTGCATTTATGCAAGGGATGGGGTGTACAGCGAAGTGGGAAGACGGCTATGAGTGGCGGGCACTCCGAACGAAGCAGCATACTTATGCTGTTCACCGGCCTGATGGAAGCGAAAAACTTTTTGACAATGTGGCTGATCCGTTCCAAACCCGTAATTTGGCTGATGATCCTGCATCGGCAACGCTCCGAGATGGTTTCCGACAGGTGTTAAAACAACGTATGGATGCACTCAACGATACCTTTGAGGCTTGCACTTGGTATCGGGACAATTGGATAGAGGATCGGGTTATTCTCAGGACAGCAACTTTGAGATAGTCCTATCATTGTTCAACCGCACAATTTGGCAATTGCGTACTTTCTCTAAGATTAGCGATTCTTTCAAAATATCCTAATACCATGCCGCTTTATCAACAACATTCTGCAACGGTTCACCCGCAGCAAACCGACGCGCGTTTTCTAAAAGAATCTCAAAGTGACGTTTCGAGATATTTTCGGCATCCTTAACAGCAATATGTGGCGTTAGCAACACATTCGGCATTTGCCACAGCGGACTTTCGGCAGGCAAAGGTTCAACTTCAAAAACATCTAACGCACATCCCGCAATAGTTCCCTGCCCAAGTGCTTCAATAAGGTCAGCAAGTTTTGTTGTTTTACCACGACCAATGTTGATAAAGTAAGCAGTCTTTTTCATTAGTGCGAAGCGGTTCTTGTGCCACATTCCCTCTGTTTCCGGAG
>JAPPMR010000857.1 GCA_028818995.1 Candidatus Poribacteria bacterium
CCCCTTCAACTGGTGCGGTCCCCTCACAGTAATACCCGCATCAGAAACCGAAACTTGACATCCCATCTGTTCCAAGACCCGTACAAATTGGACATCGCCTTGTGGAGAATCTGTGGATAAGTGCTTAACGGTGACGCATCCACTTGTGAGTGCGGCAGCAGCGAAAAAGTAGGACGCACTGGAGGCGTCTGGTTCAATGTGGTAAGCACGCGGTTGATACTGCTGTCCGCCTGCAATGTGGAAATGTTGATAATCTTTGTGGATAACCTTTGTGCCAAACGCCTCCATCACCGCCAACGTTATGTCAATATAAGACGTGTTGAGATTGCCAACGACTTCAATTTCTATGCCTTTTTTAGCACAAGGCGCGGTGAGCATCAACGATGTTAAAAACTGACTGCTTTTGCTCGTATCAAGTTTGGTTTTTCCACCTTCAAGTCCGTTTGCTTGGACAATGACGGGGAGATGACCGTTATTGAATTGGGAGCGCGCAGAAATACCGAGCTGCGTCAGCGCATCAAGTAAATCTGACATAGGACGACTGCGCCGCATCGGTTCATCACCATCAATGACAAATTTACCGTGTCCGAGAGACACATAACTGATAAGTGAACGTGTTGTTGTGCCTGAGTTGCCTACGTAGAGGTTTGCACCCTGAGCGGGGATATTGCCGCTATTTCCAGCGACCTGAAAGGCCGCTTGTTCTCTATTTTCCGTAATGTGGATACCGAGTTTTCGGAGGGCATTGCACATATAGTGCGTATCATCGCTGAAAAGAGCGCCTGTCAATGTTGAATCGCCGTGTGCAAGTGAGGCAACTAATAGCGCACGGTTGGTAAAGCTTTTAGAGCCGGGCACCTCTACCGTAGCGTTAGGAAGGTTTTTAATTGGTTGTATTTCGATCATTTTAGAGTCATCTCATAGATCAGAATTCGTTGGTTCACTGCGCCTAATCCAAGCCAAAAATACAAATGTAAGAGGCGCAATAAATTGCGCGACTACAAACGCGTTTCTACTTAAACAAACATTTCTTTACAAATCGGGTTTAAAAGCCCCACGACTTATGAGATAAGTTGTAGTTTAGGATAAGAGTCCTAACTCGGTGAGTAATTCCTTGAGTTCGGCTTTTTCGGTATCACGAAGCGGCAGCAACGGACTGGTTGTGTGTGCCTTACAAACGCCCAAAATCTCCAAACACGCTTTCATTCCGCTCACACCTTGTCCGTAGGTATAGAGTTTGCTAAGTTTGATCATCCATTTTTGGAGTCGGTCAACCTCGTCAATATCGCGTGCTTTTGCGGCGTTGTAGAGTGCGACAGATTCTTTCGGTGCGACGTTTGAAATTGAGATAACCCCACCATCAGCACCAAATAGCAACGCTGCGCCTATGATAAAATGCGAACCGATGAAGATGGAGAAATCGTTACGTTCACCAAGAAGTGCTAAGAGATGGAGGCTGTTTATCCAATCACCGGAACTATCTTTAATACCAACGATGTTATCACAATCATCTGCCAGTTGCGCGACGATATTAGGTTTGATTGCGGTCTTTGCAGTAGATGGGATATTGTAAATTAGTACGGGTAAGTCAGTGCTTGCGGCGATTTCCTGATAGAATTGGATGATGTCTGCGTCATCGGTGGAGGGATAATAGTAACCAGGAGTCGCAGCGACAGCATTAACCTGAAACTGTTGTGCTGTCTCAATGTTTTGTATGACGCGCTGGGTGCTTGTATCCATCACACAACAGATAATGGGAACGCGTCCTGCAATAGTTTTTGTGGCGATGTCCAACGCTCGTTCACGCTCGGCATTTGTTAACGTCGTGAACTCACCAGAAGAGCCCAGCAGATAAATGCCGTGAACACCGTTGTCTATCAGTCGGTTAAGCTGTTTGACAAACCCAAGTTCATCAACGCGTTCTTTCTCATCAAGTGGTGTAACCGTCGGTGAAAAGATACCTTCATATCGGATATTCATTGTTGCCCCTTTCATGTTTGCTATATTTAAGCATAGTTGCAGTTTAGCAAAGCCTAATTTAAATGTCAATAAGTTCTAACAGGGTTATTTAGTTTTAAGAGTTTTTTGTTGATGTCTATTACTCAGAGTTATAGTGTAGGTAGGTAAAGTTTACGCGAAACCCACAGGTAAAATATAAGTCTTCTCTGAATATGAGGAACTGCTTTAGTCCCGTAGGGACGATATGTTTATAGCAGCGGTTGTCCTATCTGTCTTTAGTCCCGTAGGGACGATATGTATATTTTTTTATCTCGTTCCTACGGAACTAAAGAGGGGTAGATAACATTTTTCTATAAACATTCCGTCCCTACGGGACTAAAGACCTAAGACAAGAGGCTACTATACAATATTAACGTAATAGTCTAAAATCATCGAAAAATTTGAAAACTGAATAACCCTGAGAATGGGGTGTAAAGTTTTTGGTATTAACCATGTCAAGATATTTACACACCCACCTGAATTAATTCATTGCCTTGATTTCAGCAGTATGGTATGATAGAAACATGCATCAAAACGAGCCAAGCGTGATTCAGGACGTTGAGAAACCTTCAACACTCCGTTTTTTTGTTGGTACTCTCCTCTTCGGTTCTATCCTCATCATTCTAACCTGTTATTGGATTATCTCCGCAGAAAACCGCGTGGTATGGGAACTCACAGATTTTTCAATCTTTCCCACCGTGCTTTTCACATTCTTTTTGCTTGCTGCACTTTCACCTTTCCTAAAAAGACTGTTCAAGCATGCTGCCCCAACTGCACGCGAGTTGGCATTGACGTACATCATGGTCTCGGTTGCAACTGCGCTTGCGGGTCATGACATCGTCCGCCAATTAGTGCCGATGATAGCAAACGCGGGATGGTTTGCAACGCCAGAAAATGAATGGGCGGACATCTTCTTTCGCTTTTTACCAACATGGTTGACGATTACGGATCGCAAAATTCTGCAAGGCTATTTTGAAGGAGATGACACCTTTTGGCAACCCCGCTACATGGAAGCGTGGATGTGGCCAATTATTGCGTGGAGCGGTTTGGTGATTGTACTGATGTTTATGATGTTATGTATCAATATCATCATCCGAAAACAGTGGATAGACCATGAAAAGTTGAGTTATCCGCTGACAACGCTTCCAGTTGAACTGCTCGGCAATACGTCCAACCTTTTCCGCAATAAACTAATTTGGCTGGGTTTCGGGATTGCGTTTGGTCTGGAGATTTTGGCAGGATTAAATTACCTTTTTCCCGTTATTCCCTCGCTTACGATTAAGTATAGACTCTTCTTTCCAGATCGCCCTTGGAATGCGATGGGGCGTTTGCCCGTCTATGTCTATCCATTTGCAGTAGGGTTAGGTTACCTCATGCCGTTGGACTTAGCACTATCTTTCTGGAGTTTTTACTTGTTCTGGGGATTGCAGCGTGTCTTCTTTACTGCAATAGGATGGACAACAGCAAGCAGTTTCCAAACAGAACAACGCGCGGGGGCATGGATCGGAATTGGATTGCTTGCTTTGGTAACAAGTCGAAGAGAAATTCTAAAGGTGTTGGGAGGGGTATTTTCTTTTAGATCGAAAGATCGTTTGTATCAACTTGCTGTATTTGGCTTGATATTTGGATTAGGAATTGTATTAATATTTTGGTATTTCGCCGGACTATCGCCCTGGGTCACGCTCGGATATTTCGGCATTTATTTAGTGTTGTGCATCGGGATGACCCGCATGCGTGCAGAACTTGGTCCGCCTACACATGAGTTGCACGGGGTTCATCCAGACCGAATTATGTTACTATTTTTAGGTAGTCGTCCATTGGGCGCGCAGAATTTGACAAACACAACCTTATTATCCTGGCTTGCTTACGGGTATCGGTGTCATCCGATGCCACATCAATTGGAAGCGTTTAAAATTGGCAGACACTTCCGTCTTGGTGAGAATCGGTTGGTTATTGCCTTGATAGTAGCATCAATTGTGGGAGCAGTCATTTCCATTGTTGGGCATGTGGCACTCTATTATGAATTTCGGTTTGCACGCTGGGGAGTCGGTGAGTTTAACCGCCTACAAAACTGGATTACCGCACCGCGTGCGCCGAATCTTCCCGCTATTCAACACATGGGGTTTGGCTTCCTTTTAACCGGTGTGTTGACGATTCTCAAACGGCAGTTTTTGTGGTGGCCGTTTTATCCAGTCGGATATGCTGTAGGAAACGGTTGGGCTATCGGATGGATGTGGTTTTCAATTTTCTTAGGATGGCTCTTTAAAAGACTTCTTTTTACAGGGGGCGGTGTGCGTGCTTACCGCAGGGCGTTGCCCTTGTTTTTGGGACTTATCTTTGGTCAGTTCCTTGCAGGAAGCCTGTGGAGTTTGTTAGGCGTGCTGTTTAACAAGAACATGTACACCCTTTTTCCATGATATCTTAAAAATCTTCCAACGCCTCTGCTTCAGACGCGTATACACCGATGCTTTGTGTCAATCCGATGGTATTAAAAATAGTCCTGACCTGCATCGCCGGATGAGCAATGCGCAATGTTTGTCCTTTATCCCGTGTCTTCCAAAGCAATTTGATAATCGTGCCAAAGCCGCTACTCGTGATGAAACTTTGCCGATCAAAGTTAAGCAAAAGTTTTGTTGCCTCCTGCACGCCATTGTCAGCATACGCATCATTAATAGCCTCTTCAGATTCGTTTGTTAGGTAACCTGTAATGTCAAATATTGCAACGTCGCCTTCGTGTCGGATAGAGATTTGTGGTTGTGCTCTCACATTTTCCTCCCAAGAATTAAAATCCTAAATTCGTAAGAAAGAAGCATCAATCTTCAGTTAAAGTGCGTTGAAGCGGTTTATGTTCCTGTTGTTCGTTAACTATTGTTCCGTTTTCAAGATGGAGCCATGTCTCAAATTGACGTTCACCTTCCCGTAATTGAATCACTCGTGCTCCGCGCGGAAATCCCTCTTTGCCATAACAATTGAAGCCGGTAGTTCTCCCGTAACAGAGGCGAATCCCGTGCAAATCTCCCCAGAAATCGTTAATATGTTCATGCCCAACAAAGGTCCCCATAACATCTCCCGCTTCGTGTAGGGCAGCAAAAAAACCGGAATTAATTAGGGGCGGGCAAACCTTCTCATACTTTGCACCGTAGCAGGTGTGAAAATCCCATACTTCATCATATTCAGGAATTGGTATGTGGAAAAAAGCGAGGGCGGGCAGCGGATTTCCTGCTGAAGCAGTATATCTTTTGGATTCGCTGAGAAACCACTCTATCTGGGCGCGCCTGATCCAATCGTAGCCACCAATATCTGTTGGGGCATAACTACCTGAATCAACAAAATAAAGTAGTGCGGCAGATTTTGTGCTGTCTGAACTTTCAATTGTTAGAACATAATTTCCTACACCGGGAATGTCTTCCGGGCCAGGTTCTGCAAGCGATAAGTCACTTTCCTGCATGACTTCCATCAGTTCGTGGCGATTTGCCGTGCCTTCATCATCATGGTTGCCGAAGACCGCTGCCCAAGGAAAACCGCACCGTTCCAAAATCTCTATAATCTGTCGAAGGGATTCGGCAGCATCATCACATCCGCCTCCGGACAAAATGTCTCCAGTTAACACGATTAAATCAGGAGCTTCTGCTTGTGCAACACTCTCCATCAAAGCCGCGGATTGCTGGTCAACAGGTTCACCGTTTTGCCAATGAATATCAGTAAATTGGACAATTTTAAAACAACCATCCTCGCGAAACTTTAGTTCATTTTTCATTTCTATAATTTTCCTCCCGTGTAACTATAAACACAATTCTGAAAAATTGCAAGTAAATTCAAGGTATTATTTCCTAAATCAAAAATCTTTGGCTCAAAATTGACTCAGAATATGTCGTTCTACTCCGCGGTCTTTTATAGAAACGTTTAACCTAAAAGGGTAGCAAAACTAAGTAAAAAGGAGGTTTTACGAAAAAATTCAACGAATTTACAACTAAAATAATTGATTGATACAATCCGATTAAATGGAAATATGAATGTCAAATATTGTCTAAAAATGGTAACAAATACAAAAAAGTAGCGTTAATTTTTTCAATCAAAACAACGCGTTGTTTTACAATTATTTGAAGTTGTGCAATATGATTGAATTTTTAAACACCGATCCTAATCTTTTGGTGTAGTTGACAAGGGGAAAATCTTAGTTTCCAAAAGAGTGGAAACTTTATAGATTAGGGGATTTATTATGCAAAAAGCACTACTTATAATCTGTGTCTATTTCATTGTGTTTGTGTTTCTGGGGGTCTTATGGTATTATCCAGTGATGCCATTTCTCTTTTATAACACACTCGCAGATTCTGAAATGAAGCAACGGATGGAAAACGATTTGATTGATTTTTATGGTATTGTTAATGAGATGCACCAACTTGTACGCGAAGGGACATCGCTCACTGGACGCGAAAAAGTTGTTTTCGTTCTCACGCCCCTGGGCGAGTACGGATTCATAATATGGCCCATTTTTGGTCTTCTATGGGGCTTGTGGCGTGGGATGTTTCATCTGTTCAGATTACGAAAATTAGATCCTGTCTCTTCCACTTAATAATTCAATGGATTTGAAAATCTTAAACAGGCGTTATCCTTAGGACACGCCTGTTTTATTTTTATACAGTTCAAGGTTTTCTTGCCTTCCCTAATATGCAGTGGTATAATTAAGGTTAGTATCCAATGAGTGAATACTAAGATTTTACATTCTATTCAAAGCAATCTGTTCAATACAAAATACTGCGCAATGAATACTTTTGATACTCACACAAGGATCCTCTCAAATGAAAAAGTAGCAGAAGATCATTACCTATTACGTTGTGAGTGTCCTAAGATTGCACAGTATGCACAGCCAGGACAATTTATCCATGTCCTGATTTCAAACGGTGCTGGACTTTTACTTCGCCGTCCGTTTACAATCTATACGATTAACGGACATGAAATTACGATGCTCTATCAGATTATCGGTGAAGGAACACAGCGGTTATCAGAGATGCCGAAAGGGACGTCGTTGCATGTATTGGGACCGCTCGGAAATACGTTTGATATTGAGAACACACCCCAACCGGCAATTTTAGTTGGCGGAGGTGCGGGCATCGCGTCTTTGATGTTGCTTGCAGTTACATTGCGTGAGCGTGGTATACAAACGTTCGGATTAGTAGGCGCGCAAAATCAGGGGAGGCTATTGAGCGTTAATGATTTGGAAGCAATAGGTGTTACAGTGCATATCGCTACCGATGATGGAAGTGTAGGACATCACGGATTTGTTACAGATATTCTAACAAATATGCTTAAAAAAAATAGTTTGAATCGTCCAACAATTTTCGCTTGTGGACCACACGCCATGCTTGCCGCTGTCTCAAAGATTACAACAGAATTTGAAGTTCCTACACAGGTTGCTATGGAAAATCGCATGGGGTGTGCGATGGGTGTATGTCTTGGGTGTGTTTGTCCCGTCCGTATTGATGCAAATCGGATTGAGTATCAACGTGTTTGCACCGAAGGTCCAGTTTTTAATGCTAAAGATATTGCGTGGGAAATTTAACAAGCAGAAATGGAATCTACATTCTATCACACATTAACAGCGACAAGTCTTGAGGGAGAACTGCTCTCAGATTCTTGTTGTGAAAAGATATTATCCGCCTCGGAAGTAGAATTACTTCCGTTGTTAGATGCTGCGTATCAGGTTCGCAAAACATATTTTCAAAACACAGTCCAACTGCATATTCTCAATAACGCACAGAACGGCAATTGTCCAGAGGACTGCCACTACTGCGTGCAAGCAAAAACTGCAACGACAGATATTGATACCTATTCCTTAAAACCTGAAGCCGAAGTTCTGGCTGAGGCAGAACGCGCGTATCAGTCTGGCGCGTACCGCTACTGCGTAGTGATGAGTGGGCGCGGACCAAGTCCTAAACGAGTTACACAACTCGCGCAATTAATCCAAACGGTAAAATCAAGGTACCCGATTGAGGTGTGTTTATCTGTGGGATTGATTAATGAACCCGCTGCTCGCACATTAAAAGAAGCGGGATTGGATAGATTAAACCACAATCTTAACACTTCAGAATCACACTATCCGAAAATATGTAGCACACATACCTATCAGGATAGAATGGGGACGCTACGTGCTGCACAGGCTGTTGGGCTTGCCTGCTGCTCAGGTGTGATTGTTGGAATGGGCGAAGGAAATAGTGATTTAATTAGGGTGGCAAAGGAGCTGCGTAGGTTGGAAGTAGCCTCAATTCCTGTCAATTTTTTCTTGCCGATTGATGGCACGCAGTTGTCAGAATCGTTTACGGAAACCCAGTGGAGTGCGTCTACTACTTTAACACCAGACTACTGTTTGCGTGTGTTGTGTCTGTATCGACTCCTAAATCCGAGTGCAGAGATACGGGTAGCGGCAGGCAGGGAACACCACCTACGAGGTATGGAGGTCATGGCACTCTATCCCGCGAATTCTATGTTTTTGGAAGGCTATCTTAATGCAACAGGGAAGGAATCTTTACGCACGCTGCAGATGATACATGATGCAGGGTTTACCGTTGAGACAAATTCCGAAATATCAGAACAAATACAGACTGAACAGGGAGGAGTGCTTCTCAAAGAGTTAGAAGTGCTTCGCCCGCGAATGGAATCCAATACATAACTTAATAGCAATCGCAGCTTTCCTCCTTAAGATTCAATAAATTAACGGCTATGAGTAGAGCGGAGCAAAACCCGACAATATTAGGGTTCCAGGACCAACATGTCGGGTTTCGCAAGCTCTACCCGACCTACAATCCACGCGCGTTTAGACTATATTTCGGTCTTAGTGTTATCAAACACTTCCGATTAAATCATTATGCAAATCGGTATCTGGGATATAGTTAAGTTTCATAGTTTGAAGTCTCAATCATCCAATCTGTTTCAAACCACCCATATACGGTTGCAACACAGCAGGCACACGCACTGTCCCATCCAGATTCTGATATGTTTCAAGAAGTGCGATTACGACCCGCGGCAGTGCTGTGCCAGACGCATTGAGCGTGTGGATAAATTCTGGTTTTGCACCGGCTTCTGGGCGATATCGGATATTCGCACGGCGCGCTTGGAACGCCTCAAAATTACTACAAGAAGAAACCTCTAAAAACTTTTCTCCTGCTGGTGCCCAGACCTCAATATCGTAGCATTTCGCGGCAGCAAAGGAGAGCTCTACCGTGCAATGCTGTACAA
Source organism: Candidatus Poribacteria bacterium (assembly GCA_028818995.1). Next base: position 9,232 of record JAPPMR010000857.1, read on the forward strand.
CACGATACGGCAAACCGAGTGCCTGCAAAACACTCTCCGCATTTTCTAAAAGCGTTTCATGTTCTGCATAAGAAGTTTCCGGCGTGGTAAACTTCACCATCTCTACTTTGTCAAATTGATGGATGCGTTGTAAACCGCGCGTGTCTTTGCCATACGCACCTGCTTCCCGACGAAAACACGGCGTGTAAGCAGTATAGTAGATAGGCAAATCTTCTGCGGATAATATTTCATCCGCGAAAAGGTTGGTTACAGGCACTTCGGCAGTCGGAATAAGAAACAGATCGCTATCAGGGTTTTCTTCGTCTCTGTCGCACCGATACATATCCGCCTCTAATTTTGGGATTTGACCTGTCCCTGTCATTGTGGGACGGTTCGCGAGAAATGGAGGAGAAACCTCAGTATAGCCGTGTTGGGTTGTATGTAAGTCAAGCATGAACTGGATCAAAGCACGTTCCAATCGCGCTCCTAATCCTTTGAAAACAACGAAGTTGCTACCTGCAACCTTCGCACCTCGTTGAAAATCAACAATATCTAACGTTTCCGCAATTTCCCAATGCGGTTTGAGTTCAAAGTCAAAATTTGGCAGTTCACCCCACGTCTTAATTTCAATGTTATCCGCTTCACCCGTGCCAAAAGGTGTGCTTGCTTCTGGCATATTCGGGATAGTCAAACAGATGGAGTCTATCTCAACTTTAAGATCGTTTGCCTCTGCGTTACGCTCCTTGATTTCTTGGGAGAGTTTCCGCATCTCCGCAATCGTCTCTGTTGCGTCCTGTTTTTCCTTTTTTAATTGGGCAATTTGTTGTGAAACCTGATTTTGATGCGCTTGGAGAGTTTGTGTGTGTGTCAAGTTTTCACGCCAGCGCGTATCCAGTTCAATCAGTCTATCTAAGTCCGCATCAGTCTGGCGATCTGCTAACATTTGACGGACGGCTTCGGTATTTTCGCGAATAAATTTGAGGTCAAGCACTGCGGTTTTGCTCCTCTATTTTTGGGTTTTATGCTGTAGCAAGTTTATAATTAGAACAACTACAACATTGTAGAACAATTTGTGGCTGTTCTGCACTTAATGTCCGGTGCGCCAACTATACTTTTGCCAATAGTCGGGGTTGTTAAGTTCTTGAAGATGTCTTTCTACTTGAACTATGATATTTTTATCGGTTGTAAGTTCCAAGATTTTCTGAAAATCCGATTTTGCTTCTTGCACCTGTCCAAGGAATCCTTTTGTTTCGCCTCGAATTTTATAAGTTTTGACATCATCAGGATTTTGTTGGATTTTCTCATCAAACCCAGTAATTCCTTCCTCGTAAAAATTTAGAATGTCTTCCGCATCCTGTCGTTCGGAAAGGATTGCTGGCGCACCTGGATCAATCTTAAGTGCTTCATCGTAATCGGTGATTGCGGCTTCATATTGGTCCAAATTATATTTGGCGTTTCCTCGTCTGTAGTAGGTATCAGAAAGGTAGGGGAAGTTAGGATCTAGTCGTATCACTTCGTCTAAGTCTGAAATCACAGAACGGAGTCCTGCGTTACGATCAGAAGTCAGGAACTCGCGGAGTGCCAGGTAGTCTCTTAGACATGCCCGATGGAAATACGCTTCGGCATAATTCGGATTGAGGCGAATAGCCTCATCGTAATCGGCAAGGGAAGCCGGATCTGGGTCTAATAAAGTTCTCGCTAACCCTCGCTTGAAGTAGGCTTCCGCAGAATTTGGATTACGTCGAATAGCCTCATTGTACTCATTGAGTACGGATGTATCAGGTCGTCTGAAAATTCGCATGTTTGTCCCTCTATGCTTGATATTGTTAGCACGGATAGCAATTGATGGTAGACTGTCCTGTGACGAAAAAACCACAGTGTTGTAAGGCACAACCTGTGGCTAATTCTTCAAATATAAACGGGCCCGACGGGATTTGAACCCGCGACCTCCTGCGTGACAGGCAGGCGCGCTAAACCAACTGCGCCACGAGCCCATAAAGATCACCTAACAGGTAGGCGGGACAGGACTTGAACCTGTGACCTACAGCTTGTAAGGCTGTCGCTCTAGCCACCTGAGCTACCCGCCCAAAATGAGATTGCTTTAGCATCCCATCTCAAGGACGCTATTAAGTATAACACGTACTTTGTAGTTTGTCAAGAAAATTTGATTTTTTGACAAAAGTTTTTTTGGACATCGCTTATGAGTTGCCCCTGATTGTAGGTTGAACCTTCGTCAATACAAATCATTTCCGCGGTTCGTCATTTCCACGGTAAGGTCGCGTGCCGCGGACAAGCACTTTCTTTGGATTGTCTCCTGACGCGAGTTCATCCGCACTATGGTAACCGAGTGTCATACTCATCCGTGTCCTATCTGTGCGATTGATTCCAGCCGAGTGGATTATCATGCT
>JAPPMR010000949.1:0-8839 GCA_028818995.1 Candidatus Poribacteria bacterium
CGGTATCCCTGCCAGAAAATCGGATGTATGGGATGGACGGAAGTTTCCACGGCAGCGAAGAATATCACTAACGTTTAGACGGGCGATTATAGAATATAAAGGATGACTAATTTCCTTGACGAGACGGATATTATTGCATATAATGTTAAGAATTAAAATGTCCGATATGGAGTGCCATAATCAAACGTTGTGATGCCTGCCCAGGAGAAAGGTCCTAAAACATGTCCTATATACAATGTTTTAATGTGAACAATTATAAACCAAGTGAAAGTCTAAAGAATCTGTATGAAAAGTTGGTAATACAACCAATTGAGAATTACTTACCGAGCAGTGTAGAAGGTTTCAGAAATATTGGTTCTAAAAAATCAATCCATCACAGAGAAGTCATCTTGGAGGGTGGACGGACTAATTTTGACGAATCATCTGAAGGTTTTTCTCCAAGAGATAAAGTGCTTCTTTATTGCGGTTATTATCTGCCTATGCACCTTTTTAGTTCTTATCATATTTTTTCAAGTAAACTCTCTCTACCTGAAAGCAATGAAGTTGTTTTTATTGACTTTGGTTGTGGACCATTAACTTCAGGTATTGCGTTTTGGGCTGCAACGAGACATAGCAACATCACTTACATTGGAATTGACAAATCAACTACAATGCTTAAGATGGCTGAGGAAATCAACCTACACGGCCCCTATGGAACCTCCGGAAGAGTTTTTTTTGAAGATGCTTGTTTCATTAGCGATTATAACATTGAGTTGTCAGAGTTATTTGATGAGATTATGGTTGGAACTTCTGTTGATACTTTGATTATATTTAACTTCTCCCATTTTCTTCAAAGTAAAACATTTGAAGATCTATCAAATAGCGACAACAATCCGTCAAACATCGAAATGTTGGGCACTCAGCTTGAAGTCTTAACATCTGAGTACGGAGATAACAAAATATGTGTGGTGTATCAGGATCCTCCGCGCGCTGAATATCAAGATAGGTGGCATAACTTGAAATCTTGGATAATTCCATATCCTTCAATGTTTAATGTTTCGGGTTTTGGATGGGAGGACCCCACAAAAAAAACGGTTTTAGGATATTTTAATCTATGGGGAATTTCAACAAGACGTACTGTGTCGTACGATAGTTTTAACAATTTCTTTTATCTAAAAAATTATTCTGATTTGTAACTTAATTTATGGAGTATAAACCATGGTACAAGTATCCCTATTTGACCCAGATCAGGAAGATTCTCAACCACAGTCTAAATCCAAAGAAGAGTTAACAATTAATGTAATCAGTGGATTAAAGTATATACCAGACTATATTACTGAGTTCCAACATAATTGGTTATTAACAGAGATTGACAAACATGAATGGCTTGATGACTTAAAGCGTCGTGTTCAGCATTACGGTTTTAAGTATGACTATAAGGCTCGGAAAGTGAACCGTGATATGCGCATTGGTGAGTTACCAGAATGGTTGAAAAGACTTAGTAATAAACTACACAAAGATGGACACATGCCGGTAATTGCGGATCAAGTTATTATCAATGAATACGAGCCAGGGCAAGGTATAGCAGGACACATTGATTGTGAGCCATGTTTTAGAGATACAATTGCTTCTTTGAGTTTAGGTTCGGGTTGTATAATGGATTTCACAAACAAAGATGATAAGACACAAAAAATTCCGGTATGGTTGGCACCAAGGAGTCTTGTTGTTCTGAGTGATGAAGCGAGGTATGAATGGTTGCATGGGATTGCCGCAAGAATATCAGATCCGTGGGAAGGTGGAAAACGTAAAAGGGAGACGCGTGTCTCGTTAACGTTTAGAAAGGTAATTATAGAATGATACTGAAATGCTTTTTGGTGGGAATAGTGGCACGGTCGGGAGACCGCGCCTTATAAAACCATGGTAAGTTAGAAACGTTCCGTCTTAACAGATGCCCATTGCGTTGTCAATTTTTCCTTCGCATCAACAGGAAACGGTTCATCGATCGATAAATCGTCTTCAGGTTCACCTTCAAAATAACGGAAGTTATCAAGCCAAAAATCTACATCCGATTGTGCAATAGATAAACCTACCCACATGTTTCTGGCAACATCTTCTTTCGCATTGAAGGTAACAAAATATTCTTCCCATTCCGGACCTGTAAGGTTAATATCTCCACCTTGCCAAAATGTCCACGGGTCCTGTTGTTCCTGAATATTTAAACTCACCTGTCGAGGTTTTTCAGAACGCGCCCAGAAGATGACAGTATATGTTTTACCTTTTTCCATAGACACGTTTCTTTGCTTAACCTTAGCGTGCCAATTTGTACCGGTTGCTTTGATACCGATGATTTTCAGACATTTTTCTCCGTGCTGTGGGTTTTTCTTGTCAATTTCCATCTTATATTCTCCACCCCGATCACAACATGTGCCATCCTCTAATTCCCAGGCGGCTAAATCATCTTCAAAGCTATGGTTTTCGAGCAGTAGTTCTCCCTTCTCCCACTTTCCTAATTCCTGTGGAGTTCCTGCAAAAGCACTAAACCCTATTAGCATTGTCGTTAAGACTACATTTACAAAAATCACTCTGTTCACGTAAAATCCTCCTTTTCGCGCTTGCTGATAGGCACGCCTTATGTGATTAACTTTCTCCTCGCATCAGAGATTCTATTTCAGGTAGTATTTGCACCACCGCGGCCTGGTCAACCTGTTCAGCAATGCTTGCATAACCTGCGGTCTGTATCATTTCAGCGAGATTTTGTCCGAGTTGTTCAATTGTCCACGCAACCGAATCCGGCACTTCTGCTTTATCAAGATTTCGATGGTCGTTTTTCTCAGAAGGGTCGTAATGATAGTGCGGGTTTTTACGGAAGCAGTCAAAACGTAGCAGTTGCACATTTTCGCCATCCGCTTCTCCGAAAACACGCACGGAGGGACCACCATCTTCACCGAAATTACGGTTGTCCACGTGGAATTCAACACCACCTGCGTGGAATACTTTTTCATCCATGATTTTTCTTCCTAATTTTTTAAAGATATGAGACAATTATACATAAATCCCTATTCGTGTCAATTGAAAAATAACTAATGTTTAGACAACACAATCGGCAAAATCGCCCAAAATCTTTTTTATAGTATTTACTATAAAAAATACTTGCAAACCAGATAACAACATGCTATACTATTAAAAAATAAGATCGGTTTATTTAACGATGAAACAGCAACTACTCGACAGTTTTGGACGTGTCCATACAAACCTCAGAATCTCGGTTACAGATGTATGTAATTTTCGGTGTATTTACTGTATGCCTGAAGACATGGTATTTATGCCAGATTCGGCACTGATGACGTACGACGAGATGCTACATTTCACACGTATTTTTGTCGAGTTAGGTGTAAATAAGATTCGGATTACGGGAGGCGAACCGCTCGTGCGTCCGGGTGTGCCGCACTTCATTGAACAACTTGGGCAGATAGATGCGTTAAAAGACATCAGCTTGACGACTAACGGCATTGGACTGATTACCCAAGCGCAGGCACTCTACGATGCTGGATTAAGACGTATCAATGTCAGTTTGGATACGCTCAACGAAGAGAAGTTTGAGCAGATGACGCGACGCAAAGTCCTTTCGCGTGTAATTAAAGGACTCAAAGCAGCACACGACTGTGGGTTCAATCCGATTAAAGTCAATGCCGTTGCAATGCGTGGGTTTACCGATGATGAAATCGTGGATTTAGCTACCTTTGCACGTCAAAACAGTTATCAGTTGCGGTTCATAGAGTTTATGCCACTTGATGCCGATGATATTTGGGGACGCAACATGTTCATCCCAGGAAAAGAAATTATAGATAAAATTAGCAGCGTCTATCCATTGGAGCGGATGCAGCTGAATGGCGATGCTAAGAGCGATACCGCACAACGTTTCCGTTTTGCAGATAACGGTACTGAGCTTGGTGTTATACCTTCGGTAAGCGAACCGTTCTGTGAAAGCTGCAACCGTATCCGTCTTACTGCTGATGGGAAGTTCCGAACATGCTTATTCTCACTCACAGAAATTGATTTACTCACGCCATTACGCGAAGGTGCTGACGATGAAACGATTGAACAACTCATAATTGATGCAGTTGCCAAAAAAGAGGCGGGACATAAAATTAATGCTGCGGATTTTGTCAAACCTGAGCGGAATATGTCAAGGATTGGCGGATAATTACTAAAATCAAACAATACGTGAGATACATCCGCGAGAAGTCCGAGTATACCAAACTTCAGACGGACAGGAACCTTTCAACGAGTGGTTAACTTCAATTCGAGATATAGAAACACAAGCTCGGATTCGGGCACGCCTTGAGCGTCTTGAAGACGGTAATTTGGGAGATTACCAATCTGTTGGTGAAGGTGTTTTTGAGTTACGGATCCACTTTGGAGCAGGTTATCGAATTTATTTTGGACAGGTAGGTAACACAATTGTTCTTTTGCTCTGTGGCGGAGACAAGTCATCACAAAGACGAGATATAGAACGAGCAAAAACTTATTGGTTGGAATATAAGAGAGAACACCTATGAGAAAAATGAGAACATGGCGTGAATGTCTTGTTGAACAGATTGCTGACCGGAAAAGCGCAATTGCCTATCTACAAGCGATTCTTGAAGATTACCAAATCTACAAGAATCCTACGACAGTTCAAAGATCACTCCAAACCGTCGTTGAAGCGCAAGGTGGTGTTTTTACGTTGGCAAAGCAGGTAGATATGGACCCGCAAGTTCTTTCAAAAATGATTACCAGTGAGGATGTCCCTTTGATTGATGCAGTCGGAATTGTTCTTGAGGCACTTGGATATCAACTCTCAATCCAACCGATAAAACTTGAAACCGTAACCTTGACACGTATACCGATGCATTAGAAGGACAAAATACATCAATACATGTAGCGGAAAATTAAATCGATTAACGACAATAGATAAGCACTAAATTCTAAATTTACATAAATAAGGAGTCCGAAACCAAGAGATGTGCAACGACCTAATAATTCAAGATTTACATGTCAGTGTGCAAGGAAATCCGATTATCAAAGGATTAAATTTAACCGTCAAACAGGGCGAGGTGCATGCCCTTATGGGACCAAACGGGTCCGGTAAAAGCACACTTGCGAAAGGACTGATGGGACACCCGTTCTATGAAATTGATTCTGGTGAGGTGATCTTTAACGGCGTTGATGTGCTGGAATTGGAACCGAATGAACGCGCAAAATTAGGACTTTTCCTCGCTTTTCAATATCCAACTGCTATCCCAGGCGTAAGTTTAGCGAACTTCCTACGGATTGCTGCCAGTGCTGTCCGTTCTGCAGAAACAAACGGTTCCGAAAACAACGAACTGATACCGATGCGGGAATTCCGTAAAGAACTACGTGCAAAAATGACACAACTCGGCGTGGACGATTCCTTCGCAAGACGTTATCTCAACGATGGATTCTCTGGCGGCGAAATGAAACGTGCGGAAATCTTGCAACTTGCAATGCTTGAACCAAAAATCGCTATCCTTGACGAAACAGATTCTGGACTTGATATTGATGCTGTGCGCATTGTCGGTGAAAGTGTCAGCAGCTTGGTTGGACCTGAACTCGGTGTCCTGATTATCACACACTATCCTCGATTGTTGGACTACATCCGTCCGCAGTTTGTGCATATATTGCTTGATGGTAGGATTGTTGAATCCGGTGGATGGGAACTTACACAGGTGTTAGAAGCAGAAGGCTACGATCCAATTCGGGAAAAATACGGCATTGCTGAAACTGTTCAAGAAAATACAATTTAAGAGGAGGAATACAAAATGGCAACCCCTGAAACAAGAGAAATTGACGAAATCGGAATTAGCAAAGATTATCAATACGGATTCCACGATGATGTGAAGCCAACGTTCAAATCCCGAAAGGGGTTGGACGAAGAGGTCATCAATCAGATGTGCGACATCAAAGAGGAACCGGATTGGATGCGCGAGTATAGGCTTAAAGCCTATGAAATCTTTAAGCAGAAGCCGATGACAAAGTGGGGTGGCGATCTTTCCCAACTTGATTTTGACGATATTTACTATTATGTCAAAGCCTCTGACCGAAGTGAACGAAGTTGGGACGATGTGCCAGAAGACATCAAGAAAACCTTCGACCGACTCGGTATACCGGAAGCGGAACGGAAGTTCCTCGCAGGTGTCGGCGCACAATACGATTCCGAAGTGGTTTACCACAATATCGTTGAGGAATTGGACAAAATAGGGGTCGTTTTCCTTGATACCGATACGGCTATCAAAGAATATCCCGACCTTGTGAAGAAATACTTCGGGACTATCATTCCTTCTGCGGATAATCAATTCGCCGCGCTGAACAGTGCTGTCTGGAGTGGTGGTAGTTTTGTTTATGTGCCTCCCGGTGTAAAGGTTGAGTATCCGTTGCAGGCATATTTCCGAATCAACAGCGAAAACATGGGGCAGTTTGAACGCACACTCATCATCGCTGATGAAGGTTCGCAAGTGCATTACGTTGAAGGCTGTACTGCGCCGACATTTAGCAGCGAGTCCTTACATAGTGCTGTCGTTGAAATCGTCTGCATGAAAGGTTCGCGGGTGCGTTATACCACAATCCAGAACTGGGCGGGGAATGTATACAATCTCGTCACCAAACGTGCGATGGCTTACCAAGACGCACAGATGGAATGGGTTGATGGCAATCTCGGCAGTAAGTTGACGATGAAGTATCCGAGTGTCTATATGATGGAACCTGGTGCGCGGGGTGAAATTCTCTCCATTGCGTTCGCGAGCAAAGGACAACACCAAGATGCGGGTGCTAAAGTTTATCATTGCGCGCCACATACGACATCGCAGATTACGTCAAAATCTATCAGTAAAGATGGTGGACGTTCCAGTTATCGTGGTTGGGTTGATGTCGCGAAGGGCGCAAAGGGGTGTAAGTCGCACGTAGTTTGTGATGCCCTCATTCTTGACAGAGATTCACGTTCAGATACCTATCCTGTCATTGAAATCAATGAAAACGATACCAACATTGAACACGAGGCTCGCGTCAGCAAAATCGGTGAAGAGCAGCTTTTCTACTTGATGAGTCGTGGATTATCCGAAGAGGAAGCATCTACCATGATTGTCAACGGGTTCATTGAACCGCTTGTCAAGGAACTTCCGATGGAATACGCTGTTGAGATGAACCGTCTCATCCAACTTCAGATGGAAGGCTCAGTCGGATAGAGGAAAGGTGCAGAATTGCAAAAAGGTGATTTTTCAAAAGATTTTGTTGAGAAAATAGCGCAAGATGAGCCGCAGTGGATGCGTGAGAGACGGTTAGAGGCGTACGCACTCTATGAGTCGTTACCAATGCCACATACAACCGAAGACGATACGTGGCGGCGCACCGTTGATATGCGTACACAGGATTACTGGCGGCGAACTCGACGGCATCTAAGCGGTTTCGCAGTTGACAACTATCGTCCCGCTATTGGACAGAATGGTGACGCATCGGTTGAAGTGCCAAAAGATTCTGAAGATGCTGCAGGTGTCATTCTTCAGTTAGATGGGCAACATCAACACACATCCTTGTCTGCTGAATTAGAAAAACAGGATGTCTATTTTGCTGACCTCCACACAGCACTAAAGGAACGCGACGAACTCCTCCGTGACTACTTTATGACAAAGGCAGTTACGTTAGAAACAACGTTAAAAAGTGGGAATATCGCCACTCGTAACAAGTTTGATGCACTGCATGGTGCATTCTGGCAAGGTGGTTATGTCTTACATGTTCCAAAAGGTGTCAGAGTTGAAGTGCCACTGCGGGTTTATATCAGACTTTCAGAAGAACAACACGCTGACTTGTCACATATACTTGTCATCGCTGAAGAGAACAGCGAAGTCGTGATTTTGGAAGATAACTCATCTATGAACCAAGAGGCAGGCGGTCTACATAGTGGTGCAGTAGAGATTTTCGCTGGTCAAAATTCAAATGTGACTTATGTGCAGGTTCAAAACTGGAATCGACAGGTCTGGAATTTCGCTTCACACCGAGCCGTTGTCAGTAAAGACGCGCATCTCTGCTGGGTCACAGCCACTTTTGGTGGCAGGTTGAACAAGCTAAACCAAGCGATTGTGTTAGAAGGGAATGGGGCAAACGCGCAAATGTTGGGTTTGGCTTTTACTGATGCACGACAACATTTAGATGTAAGCACTGCACAGGAACACGTCTCACCGCATACCTTCAGCGATCTACTATACAGAACTGTCCTGAAGGATAGATCGCAAACGGCTTGGGGTGGTAATATATATGTTTATCCTGCAGCAAACTATACCGATGCATATCAGAAAAATGACAATCTGTTGCTCAGCGAACGTGCACATGCAGATACTTTGCCCGGATTAGAGATTCAAGCGCATGAGGTGCGTTGCACGCACGGTGCAACCGCAGGAAAGATTGATACAGACCAAGTTTTCTACTTAATGAGTCGTGGTTTATCTTACGCACAAGCGGAAAAACTGATTGTTGACGGATTTTTTGAACCCGTCATGGAACGCGTGCCGATGGAATCGGTACGAGAAGAACTACAAGAATTTGTCTCACGTAAATTAGAAAAGTAGCACAGTTATCTCATAAATTGTAGAAGGGTTTGTAACCCCGATTTATAATATGAAGCACGTCATAAGACGTTGCCACAATAAAAAGGAGTCACTACAATGGATCAACCCAAAATTATCGCTTACATGAAACCTGTCTGTGGCTGGAGCAACGGTGTCCGTGCCATTTTCGCCAAATATAATTTGGAGTATGAAGACAGAGACATTATCAATAACGAAGACAACTATCGTGAAATGGTGCAGAA
>JAPPMR010000949.1:8849-11464 GCA_028818995.1 Candidatus Poribacteria bacterium
CAGAAAACACGGCAACCTTATCAGCCGTGCGTCCAAATTGACAACATCATGCTTGCCGATGTCAGCGGCGACGAAGTGGAAGCATATCTGCTTGAGGAGGGCATTGTCGCAGCCAACGATGCTGAAACCGATGTCCCAACCGATCAGGCGTGCGAAAGTCACGATACTGCTCCTGTTAATATCGGTTTTCCAAGCAGGTAAAACTTATTATAATCACTGGTATGCGCGCTTCTATAGCGCGCTTCTATTTAGGAATTCGACTTTATTTTGTCTGAATCGCAGATTTGCACGGATTACACTGATTACGCGGATTGTTGACTCGGTCTATCAAGTCATTTTCATAAGGATTAGCGTCCACGTGTAAACCAAACATAAGCAGAAACACCTATTTTTCAGAAGCAATAATCCGCGTAATCCGATAAATCCGCGATAATCCGCGATTCAGACAAAAAGAAGCACTTCCATGAAACATATAGTTGATAATGTCAATAAACTTGAACTCACATTCAAGACCATAGACTTGGAAGGGCGCATCCCCGGTACTGACTCAATTGAGTTTTTAAGTGTGGAAGAACCTTATCGGGAAGGTCGCAGGTATAGTCCGTTTGTGCGTGTCCGTTACGCTCTAAACGGTGTAAAACAGGATAAAGCTTTTCCGCTGGATGTAGACAAAGGTATATTCCTTTCTATTGATGATGTATTAGAAGAAAGATTACGACCAATTGCTCCCAAGATTGTTGAAATTCTTCAGGAACATTCTGGGCAACAGAATGTTGAAAGGAGGGATAGTATTAGAATGACACTTAAGGAACATATTGACGATATACGTAATCAGTTAAAACAAGGCGCGTTTGCAGATGAAGCAGCAGTTTCTAATGGTATTGTAAATCGACTGCTTCACACATTAGAGTGGCCGATATTCACACCTCAGGTCGTCATCCCTGAGTTTGGCGTGGAAGGACAGCGAGTAGACTTTGCACTGTGTCATCCAGCATCAACACCACGTGTTTTCATTGAAGTAAAGCGAGTTGGAAACATTGATAAAGGAATCAAACAACTCTTTGAGTACGCTTTCCACACAGGTGTTCCCATTGTTATACTCACCGATGGTCAGAAATGGCGATTTTACCATCCTGCGGGAGAAGGTTCTTATGAAGACCGTATGGTCGAGGAATTAGATATCATCGTTGAAAACAGCGAGGAGTGTGCTAAAAGCCTTAACAGATACCTGAACTACAAGGCGGTGCAGACAGGTGACGCTGCCGAGGTTATCGTAGAGGATTATAAAAGTATCGTCAATCAGAGAAAGATTGAGGAAAGGCTTCCAGAGGTGTGGGGCGAATTAGTGCAGGAAAAAAATGAAAATTTGTTACAGGTCGTGATGGAAAAAGCGAAAGAGAAGGTCGGGTATGAACCTAAAGAAGAACTGGTGCTGACTTTTCTTAAAAGTTTAAAAAGGGAAACTGAATCGGAACGAAAAGAAGTTTCTTCGCGTCCTGAGTCGAACTCACCATCAGTAGAACCAACTCCCTCTCCAATTAAGGAGAACAGTCCCAAGAAACCTCTTCAATTCAAACGTATAAGAGTTACAATGTCTGATGGAGAAGTGATTGAACGTAAAAACGGGCTAACTACCTTCATTGAAGTTATTGAAAAGCTAGGAATAGAACGCGTAAAAGATCTTAACCTCATCCGAAATACTATTCCTCTTATATCAACTTCTAAAGACCCCGCGCACGCGCAACACCAACTTGGTGATTATTATATAGTGAAGCGTATGTCTACAAAAAACAAAAAAAGGATTCTTGATCGTATTGCTAAGGAATTAGAGATTGATTTAGAAGTAGAGCTTGTTGATAAAGTGTGAGAGTATAGTTGATACCATGAATACGGAGAAAATCATGGATACCATAAAAAACTTTGAAATCAAACAGCGAAAATATATGCCAGCCTTTCCAAAAGCAACTGGCAAAACGACTGTCTATATTGAAGGCTATCCGTGTGAGGACGATGAACCGATGGCAGCAACTATATTTCACGGTGTGCAAATTAATATTTTTTATGACCAACTTTCGAGATATTTTGCTATCAATGAAGAGATATTTATCGGTGTCGATAGTTTCATCTATTACGTTGAAGGTGACATAACTAAGTCGGTTGCTCCTGATATTTACGTTGTGTTTGGAGTTAGTCAAGACATTGGGCGTCGCAGTTTTTATACGTGGTCAGAAGGTGCTGTTCCTGTAGCAGTATTTGAGTTTCTTTCAGATTCGACTGCGAATCAGGATCGACATGAAAAAGTTGAACTGTATCTAAATGATATAGGTGTTCAAGAATACTTTATTCATCAACCGGAAATGGAGAAGCCGCCAGAGTTTCGTGGGTGGAAACGGACTCCATCAGATGAAATTGTTGAGATGTTACCAGATGCGGAAGGTGGTTTGTTCAGCGAAGCCTTAAATCTTTGGTTTCGATGGGAGAAACATCGAAACCATGTTAGACTTTTACGTCCGTCTCTACCTGATGGCACACCGATAGCTACTTCTATTGAAGAACAGCATGTTAAAGAGGCAGCAGAAGCACGTGTAGAAGAAGTATTACAGAGACGACAAGAA
>JAPPMR010000500.1 GCA_028818995.1 Candidatus Poribacteria bacterium
CGGCATCCCAACCGTTTTGATCTGTGGATATATCCTCAATAAGCGCTTGCAAAGTGAGTTTTAAATCACCCACAACACCTATTTCACACGGATATTCACGTCCAATTTCATTTTCATCTTCGTCAATTTGGATGAAAGGCTGCGGCAATTTCATGCTCCAGCTACGGGTATCAATGGATGTAAACCGAGGTCCAATACCGATTAGACAGTCAGCATGTTTGAGTGCTTCTTGTCCCAAAAAGCCGTAGCAAATTTGCAGCGCTAACGGATGGTCTTCCGACAAAGCACCTTTCGCACAACGGGAAACAATAACAGGAGCATTCAATTTTTCTGCAAGTAGTCTTAATTCGTTTCTGGCATTAGCATGAATCACGGTTGAACCAGCAAAAATCAGAGGCAATTTCGCATTGCGAATCTTATCAACTGCGGCACTTAGCACCGAGTCATCTGGTGGAGGTAAATCTTCACGTTCAACGCGGGACGGAATTTGGATTTCACTGTCTCCAGTGGTCACATCCATCGGGAATTCCAATACCGTGGGTCCCGGTCTGCCGTTTCTCATTGCTCTAAAGGCGTTTTCAACTACAATCGGAATCTCGGAGACAGTATGGGCAATAGCACAATACTTTGTAATTGGCTCAAAAAACCGCATCTGATCCAAACCGTGAAACATCTTACTCGGATGTCTACTATAGGAATCGGAATGACTCTGGCCGGTTATCAATAACACGGGAACACAATCAGTGAATGCCTCCAAAATTCCCGTAGAAGCATTGCTGGCACCCGGGCCTGGCACAGTGACGGCAACACCGACTTCTCCAGTTGCACGGGCAAATCCGTCTGCCATTTGCGTTGCAGCATACTCATGCCGAACAAGGTAATGATTGATTGCCCCAGCTCCTCTGCGAAGCAGTGAATCATAGATATGAATATTTTGCGTGCCGGGCATTCCGAAAACTGCCGAAACACCTTGCGCTTTCAAACATTCAATCAGAATATCGCCGCCGTTCACGCTTTACTCTCCTTTGTGTTTTTTGAGAAAATTTTCCAACCAAGCATCCGGATCACGTCCAAGTTTTCGCAAAAACAGACAGCCTATTTTCTTAACAAAATTCGGAAGAAGATTAAATAGTCTTAGCTGCAAACTCATAATATAGTGGGAAATCAAGTTAAGTCAGTAATGCTTCGCCTGTCGCCTTGTCAAACAGATGAATACGATCAGACACAAAAGAAACATAGAGATGTTGCCCAATTTCTGCTTCAAAGTTGGGCGCTGTGCGAGATTTAATAATTGTATGTGAACCCTCAGCATCTGTTCCAAGCGTTATCTCAACTATCGTTTCTGCACCAAGCGGTTCAACGCTGTACACTTCAGCCTGAAAAGCATTAGGAACAGATTGATGGTTAACGAGGACATCCTCAGGGTGAGCCCCGAATACGAAATCCCGATCTGCATTGGCTTCACTTACCGCTTTAGCAACACGGCTATCTTGAATTGCAAACGTATTACCCTCGTTTTCACCGCCAGATAAGGTTAACTGAAGATTGCCATTATTGCTGAACATTTTACACGGGACACAGTTCATACTCGGACTACCGATGAAACCTGCAACAAACAGATTCGCAGGATGGTTGTAAATTTCGGAGGGTGTTCCCAACTGTTGAATCCTACCAGAGTCAAGTACTGCAATACGGTCTGCCATGGACATCGCTTCCACCTGATCGTGTGTCACATAAAATGTAGTAGTTCCGAGTTCGCGTTGCCGCCACCTAATCTCAACACGCATTTCAGCACGTAGTTTCGCGTCAAGGTTAGAAATCGGTTCATCCATCAGGAATACTTGTGGACGGCGCACCATTGCCCTACCGAGTCCAACGCGCTGCGTTTCACCACCGCTTAGCTGATTTGGGGTCCGCATAAGTAAATGCTCAATGTGTAGCATCTGTGCAATATCTTTGACGCGTCGGTCAATCTCTTCAGCGGAAAGTTTTCGTGGATGTAAAGGGAACGCCATATTCTCGTAAACAGTAAGGTGCGGATAAAGAATATGGGATTGAAAGACAAATGCGACATCGCGTTCAGCAGGTGTTTTATCGTTGACACAAACATCGTCTAAGTAGATGCCGCCTTCTTCGGGTTTGTCTAATCCGGCAATACAGCGGAGCGTTGTTGTTTTTCCCGCCCCAGTCTGACCGAGTAGCACAAAAAATTCTTCATCTTTTACATCAATCGTGATGTTGTTCAGAGCGGTAAGTTCACCGAATCGTTTTGTAACGTTTTCCAGTTTTACTGTTGCCATATTCGTATTAACTTTAATTCAGATATTGCTTTATTATTGCATGGTTGCAATCGGATGTCAACGGAAAGATATTGGATTTCAGAGCTATTTAGATCTTCATATTTAGGTAAATTTTCCGAATTCCTCTTCTGTAGGAGCGACCTCCTGGTCGCGACTTTTCAACTAAAACAGGTAAAATGCCAAAAACTAAAAAACTTTGGGTGGTGTTAGTACACAAAAAAGTTGACCATAACTTTAAAATCTGATACTCTATTACAGACTCAATTTCTATGAATGATGTTTGCTTTGTCTGATCAGATATTTACCAATGCAATTGGAGAGATAGATGCCAACGAATGCAGAATTGATTGCAGACTGGCGTGACGCGCCCGCGCCATTGCTCAGCATATTACACGCGTTCCATGACAGGGATGGATTTATATCGGAAACATCTCTCCGTGATATTGCAATCGGATTTCGAATTCCACTTGCAGAACTTTTCGGCACCTTAACCTTTTATCACCATTTTGCACGTGAGGCACCAGGACAAAGTGCTCCGCGCGTTTGTACCGGACCTGTTTGTCGGTTGCAGGGTGGATTAGAAATCCTTGAAGCACTTATAACCGAAGGGGCAACAGCAATGCCCTGCGCTGGAAGATGTGATGATTGTGTCCCCGTTCTAAAAGGGCATCAAGTACTCATAGGAAAACAGGCAGACATGCTTTCTGTTCAACCTACCCCTTTACCGCCACCATATCCAGGTGATGGTGAAGAATGTATCTTCGCAGAGATTCGCGAACCAAACAGCAGGACACTTGCAGGCTACCAACGCACTGGTGGCTATGAAGGATTAAGACATGTAGTGACATCCCTTACTCCTGAAGGGGTTATTGATATACTAAAGGAGAGTCAACTTGCTGGTAGAGGTGGTGCTGGATTCCCCACAGGCATGAAGTGGGAATCGGTGCTGAATGCCCCCGGTGATCCGAAAACGATTGTCTGCAATGCAGACGAAGGCGAACCGGGATGTTTTAAGGATCGCGTTATTCTTGATTATGCACCACATTCGATAATTGAAGGCATGACACTTGCCGCTTACGCAACGGGAGCGACGCGAGGCTTTATCTACCTTCGATATGAATATCCAGAAACTTTAAAAATACTTGAACAGGCACTTGCAGAAGCTGAAGCCGAAGGGTTAATAGGTGATGAGATTTTAGGAAAACAATTTAGCTTTCATATCTATATTCGTCGTGGTGCGGGTGCTTACGTCTGTGGTGAAGAAGGTTCGTTGTTGAACAGTTTGGAAGGAAAACATCCTTTTCCGAGAAACCGACCACCTTACCCTGTGACACACGGCTTTGAAAACCTACCTACCGTCGTTAACAATGTAGAAACACTTGCCGCCGCTACGCAGATTTT
The DNA here is from genome assembly GCA_028818995.1 of Candidatus Poribacteria bacterium. Next base: position 3,702 of record JAPPMR010000500.1, read on the forward strand.
ACGACACGGTGCAGAATGGTATAAAAACCTGAGTTACGACAAAAATCTGGCAGGCACAAAAATCATCAGTCTCTCAGGTGACATACAAAGACCTGGGAATTACGAGGTGCCGTTTGGACTTCCACTAAAGACACTGCTTTACGAATGGGCGGGTGGTCCGTTAGAAGGACACTCAATTCAAGCGATTACATCTGCGGGGTTATCAGGTGGGTTTATCGGTGAAAAAGACCTTGACATCACTATTGACGAACCGAGTTTTCAAAAGGTCGGCGCGATGCTGGGTGCAGCAGGTATTATGGTATTTGATGACACACGAGATATGCTTGATGTAGCACACAACGCAATGGAATTTTTCGCTGAAGAATCTTGTGGAAAGTGTTTCCCGTGTCGAATCGGAACGCATCGTCTCACGGAATTATTGTCTGAACCGTTGAACGAGAAATCAAAAGATCTGATTACGGAAATTGGAGCAGTGATGAAGGCAACAAGTGCTTGTGGACTTGGCACCGCTGCACCCAATATTACAGAGACTTTGATGCGAATAAATCCGTAAATTGAAGCCGGTATATGACAGGTTGGACAGGATTTCTACTATGATCACATTTTCTGGCATGTTCTAATGTGGACACGAGGATTTATTTCGCTCTGTCTCATCGTGTTTGTGATCGGCTTGATTACTGGACCAGTACATCTGTTCTTTCCGGTATATGCCGAATCGGTTTTAGGAGAAAACCCTTTTTTCGCAGGGTTATTGCGTGCCATACCTATCGGTCTGGGAGGAATCACAGCACTTATTGGTGGAACACTAAGTGACCGATTTGGACGAAAACCGACACTGTTAATTGGGGTGACCGGTGCTGTTGTAATAGGAGGACTTTTTACTACACAGATACCTTTGTTTATTTGGGGAATCCTATGCTACGAAGGCATTGCTTCTGGATTCAAAACAGCAGGAGGACAATCGTATCTCATCAGTTCGGTGTCACCAAAGCAATTAGGAATGGCAACAGGACTATACTTTATAAGTAGTACTGTCGGAAGTGCTGTTGGAAACGCTATCGCTGGCGAGATAATTGATAGAATCAACTTTAGAACCTTCGGAACTGGAGCAGTCCTTCTGTCGGGTTTGCTGTTTATTGGCGCGTGTCTCTTTTTACCTCGTCTCAAACAAAATGTTGGCAACAGTCAACAGAAACGAGACGGAATTTGGAAATCAACCTTAAACATCGGAAAGTATACCAACTTATGGCGTAGATCGGAAATTAAAATGTTGATCGGTCTGCGCGTTTTCCCAACCTACTATTGGGGATCAGTCAACCTGTTGATGCCGATCCTAATATTTCGTATCGCGGGGGATAAAGCAACTGGATATTACGGTGCTGTCAGCTTACTATTTGCTTTTGCCTGTCAATTGGCTACCGGAAAAATATGTGATGCAGTCGGTCATCGTATCCCTGCTTTAGTAGCAAATGTAGTCGTTACAATTCTCGCTTTTGGATTGGCATTCTTTCATAACTCGTTAGTTGGCTTGGAAATCTTTGGGATACTCGGTGCGGGGGCTGCATGGGCACTTTCAACCACAATCCCGCGGTTTATCAACGAATTTACTAATCCCGACGAGAAGGGACACGGGGTTGGGATAACACATTTAGCATGGAGCACCGGATTTCTTCTCGGTTACGTCGCAAGTGGATTTTTAATTAACATTTCTGTTTATGTACCATTTATTGTCGCAGGATTTTTCCTGATTTGTTCAACAAGTATAGCCTATAAACTTTGGCACACTTATATAATGTAAGGAAGGAACACCTATGATTATTGCTGAACTCGATTTAGAAAATGCTGAACATCTTGAACTCACAAATGCACAATGGCGTTTTGCCGAAGGACTTGTCCCCGGTGAACCGAATGGTGGTTTAGTTGACCAGATGCCTGAAACACCAGCACGCTTGGCAGATTATGATGATTCTGGTTGGGCAATTTGTGAAAATATTCAAGAAATCGTTTTAACAGGTCTCTGTTTCGGTTGGTATCGAATTACTGTCACTATTCCTGAAGAAGTTGATGGAAAATCCGTTGCTGGTTCAAAGGTTTGGTTTCATACCTGTATTGACGACTACGGTGAAGTTTGGGTTAATGGTGAAATTGACTTAGCTTTTGGAGAATCTGGACGCGGCGCTGCTTCAGGTTTCAATACGCCACAACGCGTTGTTGTATCCGAAAGTGCTGAACCAGGGACTAAACATGTCATCGCATGTTTGGCTATCAACGGACCTCTTGCAAGACCGGGAGGCGGTATTTTTCTCCGTTTCGCGAAGCTTGAATTTGAAAATGAATAACCCGTCTAATCTTTGTGGGGACGGCTTTTTGCTGTCCCCATAATACATAATAAATTGTCTACAAAAACAACACATCTCAACAACTCTCAAGATACACCAAAAGCAGTCGTTCTTCTGAGCGGTGGGTTAGATTCAACTACGACATTAGCGATCGCTCTTGACGAGGGTTATGATTGCTATGTGATGAGTTTTCGGTATGGTCAACGCAATGAAGCGGAACTACAATGCGCACAAAACATCGCTAAGTCACTTGGCGCAAAACAACACACCATTATTGATATTGACCTGCGTATCTTCGGTGCATCGGCATTAACAGCAGATATTGAAGTGCCCAAAGGTAGATTAGAAACTGAAATGGGTGGGAGCATACCAATTACTTATGTTCCTGCCCGGAACACTATATTTCTTTCTTACGCGCTCGCTTGGGCAGAGGTGCTTACTGCGGAAACCATTTTTATTGGCGCGAATACTATTGACTATAGCGGATATCCAGATTGTCGTCCGGAGTATATTAGTGCCTATCAAAAAATGGCAAACCTCGCAACACAAGCTGGTGTGGAAGGTCCAACAAAACTGACAATCCGTGCCCCACTTATTGAAAAAACAAAAGCAGAAATAATCCAAATTGGAACAGTGCTTGGTGTTGATTATAGTCTTACACTGAGTTGTTATGATCCAGATATGGATTCCAGAGCGTGTGGCGAATGCGATAGTTGTGTGCTCCGCAAAAAAGGTTTTGAAGACGCAGGTATTCCTGATCCAACGCGTTACCGCTATATGTGATGTTATAGTGCCTCCGTAAGTGCGATTGATGTCTGATAATTTCTTTATCCTTGATATCTGTTAACAACTTGTTGTATAATGTTTCTATGGCACAGCAATATGATACAATAGGAAAAGATATCCTGAATGAACGTATCAACGAAATCGCACAGTTTGTTTTGAACGTGCCTGATGTTGAAGTGATTGCGGACCTTGATACCGAGCAACAGGTAGTCCGCGCGTTTCGTACAGACATTACAAAACGCATCCGTTTTAAGACCCACGAAGCTGTTCTACATATTGAGCTTCAACTCCGTGACAGCTCGGAAAAACCGATGTGGGCTCGGAACGCGCACTATCACGGATATCTTGTCGGTGAACATCAGATACCTGTCTATTCCAATGTGATTTACTTTCATCCGGACGCGGGCAAAAACGATCCGGGGTACTATGCGTATAGTTGGAACGGTTACGATTACCGCCTCAGCTATAAGGTGATACGGCTCATTGAGATAGAGGGACAAGCAATTTTAGAGGCGCAAGTCCCAGGACTGTTGCCGTTTACACCGCTCATGAAACCCCCTAACGATATAACACCTGAGCGGTGGGTCCAACAATGTATAGACGCAACGGTAGCCACACCTATTGAGCTACCGACAAAAGGGAACTTACTTTACGGGCTCTCCCTCTTCGGAGGTCTCGTCCATGACGAAAGTTTGTTTGAACGAATACCGGAGGCACTTATGCAAGAATCTCGTTTTTTCCAACACCAACGCGAAAAGTTTATCGCACAAGGGGCAAAAGAGGCTACTCTCAAAAACATTTTGACAGTACTCAATGCAAAATTCCACGTGGAGGCGGTGCGCGCCATAGACCCAGCACTGCAAGATATAGACGATTTGCAGCGACTTGAGCAGCTACTTCTCACTGCCGTCAATGCGGAAAACCTTGAAACCTTCACTGAAATACTCTTTGAATAGGGCATCTGAAAACGCAGGACGTTCACGAGAAATCATGATAAAAGCTGTTTTCTTTGATTTTTACTATACTTTATGTGTTTGGGGACAACCACTTGACGAAAGTCTACAAAAAATTGCAGATAGATACCAATTTGAAATTGACTGGAAACGGTATACTGCAGCAATAGAGGATCTATTCGCTGAGGCATCAGGCACAGATCCTTCTACACACTCCATCCTTGGAACAATGCAAAAAATCGTGGACAGTTACTGTGAGTTCGTCCGACAACTCGGTGTTCAGGAACATGCAGAACAGATGGCGTGGGAGTTGTTACAAGCTGGACACTCGCTTTTTGCTGCCAATGTTGCCACGCTCTACGATGATGTTGTACCAACACTTCAACGTTTGCATGCTGATGGATACAAATTAGCGATTGTCTCAAATTGGGATACGCCGCTGGATCCGCTTGCAGAACGGCTCGGTATTGCGCACTATTTCGACATAATTGTCGCTTCACATGATGAACGCGTTCGGTCAGCAAAACCCGATCCTTACATATTTGAATATACGCTAAAGGCAGTCGGAGTACCTGCGGAAGAAACAGTGCATGTAGGCGATACTTATGAAGCTGACATCGTAGGAGCACAAAAGGTAGGTATTCGTCCAATACTGATTGATAGGGAAGGTTCGCAACTTGGTAGGTGGGACGAAACGATTCGGAGTCTTGCTGAATTGCCGGAACTGCTTTATAGAAATCAATTATAAAGAATAAAAACAAATTGACTTCCTTTATGAAATGTGTCATAATATAGTATTAGTTTAAATCGGCAATTGTGTTGTTGTAGATAGTCTTCTGCTTTTCCATTAAAAACACTTTGCTATAGTGAAATGCTCAAATATATTGGTATCCCATGACTTATGGATTGTACTGAAGGCGGAGGCTGCTATATGCATTAGCAAGTGCCCAAAGTGGTTCAAGATATTTTGTACTTTATTCGCTCTCAAGATAAAATGACAGTAAGGAATAGATTATGGCTAAGAAACGTCGGAAAAGACGGAAAAGACGGTCCACCAAACCGGACGAAATCACTAGTCGTAACTCTGAACATGTTGTTGAAGCCCACAATAAGAGAGGTACTCTCCACTTCCAAAAGGGTGAATATGACAAAGCCATTGAGAATTACAGTAAAGCCATAGAACTTGACGATCAAAATCTCTCAGCATACATTAAAAGAAGTATCACATATATAAACAAAGGTGAATATGACAAAGCCATTGACGACACGAACAATGCTATCAAAATAGACTCACAAAACGCAGAAGCATACTTCCGTAGAGGTAGTGCCTACTACTACAAAGGTGAATTTTACAAAACCATATATGACATAGACCAAGCCATTAAATTTGATCCTAAAAATGCAGAAGCATATATCCTTAGGTGTTATACCTACTGTGAACTAGATGATTATGTTAAGGCGATGGCAGATTCAAACGAGGCTATCCAAATCGATCACAAAAACCCTCGAGCCTATATGGGGATGGTTACTATCTATTACAAAAAAGAAGATTATTTCAAGGCAATTGAAACCTTGAACAAATTCATCCGAATCAATCCAAATGATGCGGATGCATACAATGCTAGAGGGTTAATTTACGACATAATAGGGAATTATGCAGAAGCTTTATCAGACTATAATAAGTCCATACAGATTAAACCTAATGCTGCATGCTACAACAACAGAGGAGCAGCTTATCGCGAAAATGATGACTATGACAAAGCTCTCAAAGACCTTAATAAAGCAATAAACCTTGAGTCTAGCCATGCGATGATTTATCTTAATAGAGGACTAACATTCCATAGGATGGGCGAGCCAAAGAAAGCTATAGAGGATTACGATAATGCCGTCAGGCTTTGTGCAAACTATACTGAAGACTTCATAAATCGCAATTTTAAATTTGTCTATGCTGAAGACACTGCTGAGAACGCAATTAAACTTTTGAACACTGAAATTAACTCACCGCAAAAAAGTCCAGACGATTTCTACTACACTGGAGTGCGAGCTTTATTCAGGAACAACCTAATTGCAGCAAAAAGATTTTTTGAACTAGCTAAGCAACGTAATTATCACAACCTCAATAAAGTAGAACAACATCTTGAGAACCTTAAGAAAAGGATGCCTGATGAAAAATTTGCCTAGGCCTCTAAAGGATGAGACAAATATTCATGACAACCTCGGTAGTTGTTTCCACGAATTTCGTCAAATTCACAAGAATCTACCCTCTAAGGAAATTAGGGTATCTTCTTTTAATCCTGTTAAAAGCATATTACAAGGTCATTAATTTTTTAAACTTTATGATTTTTCCCTTTTGTAAGTTGCCAACCGGTTATACGGTCGTCCAGAATTTCCCTGTAACTCTCATGTGCAAGAACAATGAGCATTGTCTTAGCTCGACTCATACCTATATAGAGCACCCTATCCAAAAGTTCTACGCGCGGCAAAGCAATACCCCCAGCTAATCTAACTAAATTCTCAGTTACTGGCATAACAAGGATGGCCAGGTTGCTTTCTAAACCTTGGAAGTCATAAATATTGCTGTACCTAAGTATGTGACCTTGTGAAGGTCCTCCGGGGACAAGAAAATCCTCTGAATCTTCTTCTACAACTTCGGCTATATTAATAAGTTTCCATCCACCGAAACTTGCATGAGTGACTTCAAATTCATTTTCGATACCACTGGACAACAATATAATATCTTTAGACTCAAAACCTCTATCTTTCCAAGTAGACACTAAGTTATCTAACGTTTCATTTAATTCATGTGAGGAAAAATATTTAATTTGGACTACCGGACCATGAACACCTGACATAGGGAGTGATTCTATGTCAGCTAACATGGCTACTGCTTCTGCTATTTCATGTGTATTCCGACAGTTCGTTTCTAATTCATCATTAGACCAATGAAGACCTTCTGCAAAATCTTTTAACACTTCCCTTCCATCTCTTGTGAGACGAGATGACACAATGTTTTGATTTGTGAAATCGCCAAACATTGTCCAATGCCCGGCAACTAATCCACCTTTCAACATTACATCCATCAGTTTTAGAAACATCTCTTCACACAAGTTTTGGGCTTCGTCAATAATCAGGTAATCAAAAATACCTCCCTCTCCTAAATCTTCAACTGTCTCATCTATGAATGAAGGCCATTTATCATCTAAATAATAACCGTGCTTAAGTGATTCTTCCAACCCAGGCGATTCGGATAGTCGCCGCTCATGCTTTTCCTTAAGAATTGGGTCCTCTTTGAATGCCCAATATGGTAACGTCGCAAGAGTACTCGCTACAACTTTCCCACCCTCATCACTGGAAAGTGTCTTAGTCCATTTCACAAAGCGACGGCATAGATTGGGGTTGCTGCAAAGGAGAGCAACAGTATCACCTGCCTCACAACGCTGTTTTGCTAGTTCCATAGCAAGAACAGTTTTTCCTGTTCCTGCCGCGCCATCAATTACAC
>JAPPMR010000547.1 GCA_028818995.1 Candidatus Poribacteria bacterium
CATATATGGAGAATACCAAATGTTACCAACGCTAATTCGAAAAGAAATAATGCATCATATTCTGAGTGTCCGTTTCGTCGCGCTCCTTGTGATGTGTCTCCTTCTCGTGCCGCTCACACTTTCTACCAATTACCGAAATTATCGGCAGAGCTTAGTAGATTACCAAGAAGCCGTTAAACTCGTAAACATCGAAGAAACCACAGTAAACCCGAAGCTGCCATTGGAACCAGAGCAGGAGGTTTCCAAACTCATACTCAAACCGACCCCATTGAGCGTATTCGCAAACGGATTATCGGATTCATTGCCGAGTTATCTTGGCATGACACGTAATGGGATTACACAAGGAGCACCCGCCCTGGTCTCCTCTCTCTCCCAGCTTTTTGGATACCTTGACTTTCTATTTGTAGTAGGTACTGTTTTCAGTCTCCTCGCACTGTTGTTCACATTTGATGCGGTTGCTGGAGAACGAGAAGCGGGCACTCTTCGGATCACCTTATCAAATTCCCTGCCGCGCGACCTATTTTTATGGAGCAAATTGATAGGCGGATACGTGGTGTTTGTCGTCCCGTTCTTGGTGTCGTTGCTGTTCGGCTTACTGATACTTGTCTGGCAGGGTTTCCCGCTCGGTGAACCCGAAATTTTTTCACGAGTGTTTAGCATAACCCTTGTCTCACTACTCTACATTGGAGTGTTTTTCGCAATCGGCACAGTGATTTCCACCTACTTAGACAATTCTAAAACGGCACTCATCGTTGCTTTTACTGTTTGGGTGTTTGCAGTGTTGATTACTCCACGCGTTGGGTTTATCGCTGCCAAACTTATTGCGCCAACACGAACCTCACAAAGCGTCTATATGGAAAAAACAGCCATGCGAGATGATTTCAACGCGGTAGTCGATGAGGAAAAATGGAATGCCATAAGGGAGCTCCCTCCAGATGAGAATGGCAATGTAATAGTAGGTGGAGAAAATGCTAAAAAAGTTGATGAACGCGTGAAACCTCTTGAAGAGGAATATCGAGCGAAATTCCAAGACTACGCTGACAAACTCGATCGCGATTACAAACGTGAAACCGAACGACAAGAGCAGATCGGTGAGATGCTTTCCCGAATCACACCGACATCTTCTCTCACCTATCTCGCTACGAACCTAACACAGACAGGAAAAGGGGCAAGAAGCATCTATTTTCAAGTGGGAGATCGTTATTACGATATGCTCCATACAGATTTGTTCAGCAAAATTTCGGATCATGCTTCAGCAAGAGTATTTACACCAGAGGATACTGTCAAAATTACACAACCACCACCTTTAGAGACTTCAACATTAGGAGAAACACTCCGTCAATCGATGGTAGATGTGCTGCTACTTTGCTTCTTCGCAGTTGTGTTGACAACTGTGGCATTCCTGAAATTTTTTCGTTCCGATATCTAACACAGAAAATTGTGATAAACCGTAGCAATTTTCAAAACGCTTAGCGTGAAACAGATGCAACTTTTAGCGAAATCATTTGTAGTTACGTGTTAAAACAGTTCTATTATGGTGAACTTTGAAATTAAAGAGAGGCATTTTCTGTAGACACCAAATGCCATACGCGCATTTGGTGTTGATTCCGATCTCCGAATCGCGACTAAGCACTTTGATAGTCGGGAATCCAAATCAACGGTATGAATGCCAAAATGAAGATAAAAAAATAAATTCGGTATTTTCCTTAGTCCCGTAGGGACGATATGTTTATAGAAAAACGAAATAAACGCACCTCTTGAGTTCCGTAGGAACGGCATAAAAAATAAACATATCGTCCCTACGGGACTAAGAGAAGAGGTAGCACCTCCTACTATAAACATTGCGTCCCTACGGGACTGAAGAGCGTTTGACATATTCAGAATATACCTAACAAAAAATTACCGAATTAAAAAATTAATCTCCATAATGGCATTCAGCGTTGATTCACTCAAATGTCCTGTTTATTCTAAAGTTCACTATATATGAGGTTGCACGAGTTAACCACCTGCAAATAATAAAGGAAATTCAACATGTTAATGACATTGATCCAAAAAGAGATGATGCATCATATTCTGAGCGTTCGATTTATTGTACTGCTCCTGATGTGCCTCCTGCTTGTCCCACTTACTCTTTCTATTAATTATCAAAATTACCGTCAGAACCTCGTTGACTATCAAGAAGCGGTTAAACTTGCCAGCACCGAAGAAACTAAAGTTAACACGAACATGGAACTGAAACCGGAGTTGGAAGTTTCAAAACTTTTTCTGAAACCGACACCGCTGAGCGTGTTTGCAAACGGATTAGAGGACGCACTCCCAAGCTACCTTGGCATGACGCGCAATGGCATAACACAAGGCCCACCTGCATTGGTTTCCAATTCGCTCTTTTACCTGTTAGGACATCTCGACTTCCTTTTTCTTGTCGGTACTGTGTTCAGTCTGCTGGCACTTCTGTTCACATTCGATGCAGTTGCTGGTGAGCGAGAGGCAGGCACACTCCGTATAACTTTGGCAAACGCCCTTCCACGAGACCTGTTTCTCTGGAGCAAATTGATTGGCGGATACATTGTGTTCATCATCCCCTTTTTAGTGTCATTTCTGTTTGGCTTACTGCTACTGGTATCGCAAGGATTTCCGTTAGGTGAATCAGATATTTTTCCAAGAGTCCTGAGTCTTACACTTGTTTCGTTGATCTATATTGCAGTCTTTTTTGTGATTGGGACGGTTATTTCTACCTATTTGGACAATTCCAAGACAGCACTCATCATTGCATTCACCGTGTGGGTATTTGCTGTGCTGATTACACCCCGCGTCGGGTTTATCACGGCAAAGTTCATCGCACCGACACAAACTTCACAGAGCATCTATCTGGAAAAGACTGCCGTTCGTGAGAATTTCAATGATGAAGTTAGAGAAAAGCGGGGTGAGATACAAACAGAATACTGGAAAGACCGTCCGTCACCTTCTATACAGGAACAGGTGAATGCGTCCTCGGAAATAGATAAACAGCTTGCACCGGTCGAAGCTGAGTACCGGCAGAAGTACAATGACAGTGCCAATGAGATTGACCGCCGTTATAGTCGTGAGCAAGCCAGGCAAGAAAGTGTGGCTGAAACGCTTTCCCGAATTTCACCGACATCTTCCCTCATCTATCTCACGACAAATTTGACGCGGACAGGGAAAGCAAAACGGACGAACTATTTTGAAGCAGGAGAACGATATTTCAATTCGCTACATACGGAATTGTTCAGTAAAATTAGAGACTATATCCCCGTGAGAATAATGAACCCGAAGGATAATATCCAACTAACACCGCCACCCGTTGTGGAAACCCCGGCTTTAGGAGAGACATTTCGTCAATCCTTAGTAGATGTGCTGCTGCTCTGCTTCTTCGCAGTTGTATTGGCAACTTTGGCATTCCTGAAATTCTTCCGTTCTGATATTTGATACAGAAAATTGTGATAAAAACCGTAGCAATTTTTAAATCCTTGATGTGAAACAGATGCAACTTTTAGCGGAATCATTTGTAGTTACGTGTTAAAACATTCCTACTGTTATAAGGTTGTACGAGTTAACCACCTGCAAAAATAAAGGAAATTCAACATGTTAATGACATTGATCCAAAAAGAGATGATGCATCATATTCTCAGTGTCCGGTTTATTGCGCTCCTTCTGATGTGTCTCTTACTTGTTCCACTCACCCTGCACATTAATTACCGCAATTACCTCCAAAACCAGATAAATTACCAAGAATCAGTCAAACTTTCGGGAGCAGAAGCCGAGGAAAAGCCTCCGGATGCCCCAGACCCCGATCTGGAAGTGTCTCAACTCTTTCTTGAACCGACTCCTTTAAGCGTATTTGCGAAAGGGTTAGAGGAATCTCTTCCCAGCTATCTTGGTATGACACGTAATGGCGTAAAACAGGGATCAACTTCGGTCTCGGATGCCCCGCTCTCCTCAGCTTTGGGAAACCTTGATTTCCTATTCATCGTTAGCACTGTCTTTAGTTTACTTGCCCTACTGTTTACATTTGATGCTGTTGCGGGCGAAAGAGAAGCAGGTACACTTCGGATAACTTTGGCAAACCCCCTCTCACGCGATCTGTTTTTGTGGAGCAAACTGATCGGCGGATACATTGTGTTTGTTGTCCCGTTCCTTGTATCATTTCTTTTAGGATTGCTTCTACTTGTTTCGCAAGGTTTTCCTTTAGGTGAGTCTGACATCTTACTACGAGTTCTCAGCTTGACCTTAGTGTCATTGCTCTACATTGGCGTATTTTTTGCTATAGGCACAGTAATTTCTACATTTTTAGATAATTCCAAGACTGCACTCATTGTCGCCTTTACAGTCTGGGTGCTTGCAGTATTAATTACCCCACGCGTTGGATTTCTAACCGCCAAACTCATTGCACCGACACGCGCTGTCCAAAGCGTTTATATGAAAAAAACTGCAATTCGTAATAATCTCAATGAAGAAAAGGATGCAATAGTCGTGAAAAAAATAATTGAAACTTTGGGGACCTCAATTAACTTTAACAAAGATCAGGCAAAGATCGCTGAAATCAGGAAACCGATTGATGCCGAATATCGACAGAAATTTCAGGAACAGGTTGAAAAAGTAGACCGTGAATATCAGCGTGAAAAAAAGCGACAAGAATCAGTCGGGGAAAATCTTTCACGGATTACACCGACATCTTCGCTCACTTATCTCGTCATGAATTTAGCAAAGACCGGTAAGATAAAAAGAAATTCCTATTTTCAAACGGGGGCTCGCTATTATACCCAACTTGAAGAGGAATATTTCAGTGAAATCGCAGACGATCAGTTTGCGGCGATCATGCGATTCACATCAAGTGAACCTTCTGAACCAAAGAAAATTGCCTCGCCTCCAGACATGGCAGAAACCTCTTTATTAGAAACCATTCGGCATTCTGTTACAGACCTACTACTGCTCTGTTTCTTAGCAGTTGTTTTGACAACTGTGGCATTCCTGAAATTCTTCCGTTCTGATATTTAACTTATACCATTCCTAAATAATGATAGGACATTGTTTCATAGATCGGTTGTAAAATTGCAACACTCTCTTCTGTAGGAGCGACCTCGAATCAACGCCAATGCGCTTGGCAGAATACGCGTTGGTATTCTGCATGATTTGTCGGGTCGCGACCGGGAGGTCGCTCCTACAAGGAAACTCAAAAACCGGGATGATACTTTGTCAATTAGAAATGGTATTATTTCCTCCACTGCGCGGGTTACAGACAACGTAACCGCCAACCCTCTATCCCGCACAGTTTAAACTATCTTTTTTATCTGAAACATCTCTAATAGACAAACCGAAACCTTAAGGAGCTGTTATGCTACGAACAATTATTAGACAAGAACTTCTTGCACATCTGATGAGTGCCCGTTTTTTCGCTGCTGTCATCATTACGCTCCTGCTTGTTGTCGCGAATGCTGTCGTTCTTCTTGAAGATTATGAACGCCGATTGGACAGATATAGCCATCAAGAAAATGTACATCGTGAAAAAGCACAAGAAGCAAAAACCTATTCATTTTTAAAACTTTATGTTGAACGCCCTCCTAACCCCTTAGGTCTCTTTAGTTCAGGATTGGACAAGCGACTTGGGGGCACCCTTGAAATTTATCACGGTTCTGTCCCGATGATTTCGAATGCTTCGGCGCGTAGCCTTGATAATCCATTTCTAAACCTCTTTTCAAAGATTGACCTCGTCTTTATTTTCCAAGCAATGCTAAGTTTGATAGCACTGCTTTTTGCGTACGATGCCATAGCCGGAGATCGGGAAGCAGGCACTTTGCGTTTGGTTGTTTCCCATCCTGTGCGGCGCGGCAGCATTCTGCTTGCAAAATATATTAGCGCGATGATCTGCCTGTTACTCCCCGTGCTGATGAGTCTGCTGATGGTAATGTTTCTGCTCTCTATTAGCGGTTCAATTCAACTAAGCGGGCAGGATTTTGTGCGGATAGGTGGAATAGTCCTGACAACAAGCATCTATCTGTCTGTATTTTACCTAATTGGATTGTTGATTTCTACGATGACGCGCCGAACAGCCACCTCGCTGATGCTCTGTATGTTTGTATGGGTCATTTCAGTTCTGGTTTATCCCAACTGGAGCCGATTTACCATTGATCCGGTGGGCGATACACAGGCAGAAAGAACATCTACTGAAGAACATGTGAATCAGATTTGGGAAGAGGTTGACAGAGAGGAAAAACGATTTATAGCAAACAGCCCGCTTGAGGAGGACCCACCGTGGTTTAATCTGAGTTATCATGAACAGGGGCGAAGCTACGGTGATGGGCGACAAATGCTTACCTCCAAAGTGAAAGCGAAATCTGAGCATTTAGTTCCACACGTCCAAAAATATCACGAAACGATGGAAGCTTTGCGCATCCGTTTGGCGGAACAAACCGCTTTAATACGTAAACAGTCTTTAGATAAAACGACCTTCCGAGAAGCAAGATGGCATGAACATTTGATGAAACTCAGTCCTGCTGGTTTGTATGCATTTGCGGCTTCCGCGTGGGCGGGTACTGATCTGGATGGTATGTTTGATTATGTTGATGCTGCACAGCAGTATCGGCGTTCCATCATAGACTATTTTCATGAGAAAAAGGCATTCGGTAGTCGGCAATGGTTTGACACAAGCAAGGGTGAAGTAGATTGGTGGGATTTACCGCAATTCCGTTATGAACGGGCAGATGTTTGGGAAAACGCAACGCGAGCATTTCCCGAATTATTTTTGCTGCTACTCATCAATACAATTTTGTTCACAGTGGCATTTCTGCTTTTTGTCAAAATTGAAGTTTAGCTGAATGCATAGTCTGCGTAGGTTAGTTAGAACGCAGTGAAACCTATAAATGTTAATTTTAGAACAAAATTGCGGATTATCTCTTGTTGGAGGGCTTTGTAAGCCCGATTTTGTGACCTAATCCGTTAAATCGGGGTTGAAAACCCCTCCAACAATAGGATATGTCCTTAAATTGACGCCTATGGGTTTCGCGTTGTTCTACGCAACCTACGAACTCTTGTTGGAAGGAGACTTTGTCTGTCCAATTCTCTTCTTGTAGGAGCGAGCTCCAGCTCGCAACATATTAAGACTGATCGCGACCAGGAGGTCGCTCCTACAGAATGTAAGAAATGCCGAATTACGAACTCGCGTTTACTAAACAAACAGCATTCTAAAGGAGACACTGAATGATATTACATATTATCAAACGAGAACTTTTTGACCACATCAATAGCCTGCGATTTGTCTTAACGACGGTAATACTTTTAGTCTTAATGTTTACAAACGCTTGGGTGCATATAAAAACACACCCTGAAAATGTGCGTAGATATTCCAACAATATCACCAGAAACCTTGACCAATTGAAAGATCGCGCAGAGTTGTACACGCTGATAAGAAAGGGACCAGGCAATCTCTACAAAAGTCCTGCTTCACTGTCCTTTATCGCCGATGGAGATGATGCTTACTTACCGAGTAATATATACAGTCCGGGGTCTTGGTCAAAATCAGGTTTTGGTGGTAGAGTCAGAAGCAATTGGTGGATCAGTTATGGCAGTGTGAATCCAGATGCGAAAGACCTCCGTCCACAAGCAACAAAGATAGATTGGGTATTTATTATCACCTATCTACTCTCTCTTATCCCACTCCTGTTTACATTCGACTCGTTTTCAGGTGAACGCGAACGAGGCACTCTGCGCTTGTGTCTGGCAAACCCAATTTCGCGCCCTACCTTATTAGTCGGTAAATTCTTAGGGACCTTGATAGCCATTCTCATTCCTTTCGTTTTTGCTGTGTTGGTGAATCTTACTGTAATTTCCACAGATAGTTGGACACAACTGAATGCTATGGACTGGGGACGTTTAGGGATAATCCTGCTCATTGCAGTAAGTTATGCTGGCATCTTCATCGGATTGGGTTTGATGATTTCAGCGGGTACACGAGAACCTCGACTGAGCTTGATCGTTGTTCTGTTGATTTGGGTAACAGCGGTGGTTTTTGTTCCATCAACGCTTGGGACCCTTTCCACAAAATGGATGCCGCCTTTACAAACAAACGATCAATTTCAAGCCGCGAAAAAATTAGCACTTGACGAGAATGACACAGACTATAACGAGCAAATAATGAAAGTCAAACAGGAAAAACTTTCTGGCGCGCAAAGTAAACTTCAGCAACTGGCGAAAATGTCACGCGAAAATGTGTCCCCTGAAGATATTAAAGCCGCTCAAGAAGCATATAATTCAGTATGGCAGAAAGATGGAAATGAAGAATTACAAATCAAGTCAGAATTTATTAAAAAAGATGTAGAAATCCGAGAACGTTTTAACCGTTCCCATTTAGACGCACAGACCGCTCAGATTCGGAGTGCGAGAGCGGCAACTCGATTTTCACCTGCAGCGATTGTCCAATACGCGCTTGAATCTATGGCTGGCACTGGTTTTAATCGTCACTTACAATTCTTAGACAACGTGCATCTTTACAAGAAACAATTTCGGCAATTTATTGTTGACATTGATAGAACAGACAACGAAAGCCTCCACCTTATCGGTATTCCTGAAGGCATGTCTAAGAAAACGGTAACGATTGAAACGATCCCGAAATTTGAAGATAAAATCACCTTCAAGGATACGTTCAACTCCGCGACTCTGGATCTGCTTTTACTCGTCTTACTTCTCGTAGTATTTTTCTCTGGAGCGTTTCTTGTCTTTTTACGCACGGAGGTCTGATTGCTATAAACTATGGTGAATTATTGAAATAATTATACACTTCATTTGTAGGAGCGATCTCCGAATCGCGACCCAAACCACTCGTAGTCGGGAATCGGAGTTCCCTCCTACAGGTCAATAATGTCTAATTAATTCTAAAATCTACCATAATCGACATTAAATGCTTTACATTTTCTGTTGATAAGCAAAGCAACGAAAGGAATTTATAATGATAAAGTCTAACCGATCAATCATTTTTCTGATTATCCTCCTGTTGTCTATATCATTGATAATTTTCATCTTGGTCAAAGGAGAAATAGGATACTCGGAAATTATAAAAAGAAGTCCCCCCGCTGATCCTAACGGACATTTAACAGTTGACATTGAGATCGGCACAATTAAGATTGAGTTCACAGATCGGTCTCTGGTTGAAATCAATATCAGAGAAAAATGGAAATCAAGATGGCTTATGTTTCAACCGAAACCGACTAAATGGATTAAGGAAATGCTCAAGGATTTAGAGTTCACAATTACAGAAGAACCTCCAAATATCCGAATTGAAGGTAAATTCAAACGTGGGCGAGAACATTGGCAGGACGGATTAGAATGGTTGACGGTTCACGTACAGCTTAAGGTGCCGCGTGAATACGAGGTCATTTTAAATCCCACATCTAAGTAAAATATGCCCAAAAGTAATGCTTATCCACTTTTAAATTGCAGATAAAATAATATGAATCACAAATTCTGCTATTTTCAGCACGCCTTTCTTGTAGGAGTGAGCTCCAGCTCGCGACTTTTAGACAATTTATATGGAATAGCAGTAGTAAGTACAACCAACGGGTCATAGAACTCAAAGAGGCCCACAAACTCACAAAAAGGAGCATAATATGAAAAAATATAAACGCGTTATCATTCTCATTACCGTTTTCCTTATTATTACAGTGGTTAGCTGCACCAGGATCGTAACAGATGAAATAAATATCGTGGACATGACACATAACCACTACAAAGTTGATCCGAAAGGGCAATTAATCGTTAATGCGGAGATTGGTGAGGTTTCTATTGAGAAAACGGATCGCCTCACGGATCAAATTGACGTTGATATCAAAAAGGAGTGGAAATCGGGGATGATGTTTCAACCGAATTCGAAGCAATGGATTAAGGATATGCTCAAAGATTTGGAAGTTAAAATTAAACGCGACCCACCAGATGTACGGATTGACGTTAAATTCAAACGCGGAAAACAGCATTGGAAAGCGGGATTAAAGTGGTTGACGGTTAACATTGATCTTAAAGTGCCACGTCAATATAAAGTTGTTAATGCCACATCTAAGTGAGCAAGGACATGTATAAATAACTGATGTTGAATGTCTTAGAAGTAATAATACCATTTCTAAATAATGATAGGACATTATTTCATAAATCGGTTGTCCGAATGCAACACCCTCTTCTGTAGGAGCGAGCTCCAGCTCGCGACCCACCGAATACCATACTGGAATGCCAAATGGCATTCATACCGTTGATTTGGCGCACGCTGCGTTGATTTGAACATCAAACGATTTTACAGACTGGAAATGTTGGGTTTCACCTTCGGTTCAACCAACCTACGGGATTTATCAAACTCACGTTAATTTAGAATTTCACATTTTTTTCACGTTATGCACCCTTTTCCCCTTCAAATTGTATCATGTATAGTCGTAAACCAATTTATTGTGGAGGAATCTGATGGAAAAAGACGATGTTGAATTAGTTCACAACATTTTGTCTGGCGATGACACAGCGTTCAATACTTTAGTCGAAAAATACCAAAAGAATGTCCACGCGATGGCGTGGCAGAGAATTGGAGATTTTCACATTGCTGAAGAAATTACCCAAGATGTCTTCCTACAGGCTTATGAGAAACTGTCTACGCTAAAAGACCCGGATAAGTTTGTAAGATGGCTTTATGTAATTGCCAAGCGGCGTTGTACACGCTGGCTCCAAAGAGAAAAGCCTGCAATGCTATCTTTAGATGCCACCGATAAAGCAGACTTGGAGAAATTCGCTTTTGCAAACTATGTTGCAGAACAACGTGAGGAGAAAGCAGCAGAGCAGTACCGCGAAATTGTTAATAACCTTTTGGAAAAACTACCTGAGAACCAACGGACAGTGGTAGTGCTCTATTATCTTCATGAAATGACATCCGAAGCAATTAGCAAACTTCTGAGCGTATCTATCAACACGATTAAGAGTAGACTCAGACGCGCACGACAACGTTTGAAGGAGGAAGAACTGATGATTTGTGAAACTCTTGGCAGCATTGAACCCCCTATTGACTTAACCCATCATGTATTTTGTGATAGCATGGAATTCAAAGCGGGCACACCATATTTTGAAGACGAGGATACAGAGTATACCGGACCGCAAACCGTGAAAGCATTGATGAGCACCTTTGACACGGAGTTTGACCGTTATGTTGTAAAAATCACAGTGGGTATAGTTGAAGGCAAATCAAGCAGTCTCACAATTGATGAGATAGATAAACGGTATCCACGGACCCAGTG
>JAPPMR010000058.1:0-6746 GCA_028818995.1 Candidatus Poribacteria bacterium
AAGTGTAAATGGAAGCACGATTCGGACAGCGTTTACAAATTGCATTTTCTCCTTCTACTAACACTGACTTCCTGCAAGGAAGTTAGAAGGAAGGAAATGAGAATGTCAAACACATTAACGTGGGATTTTAAGCCCATCCAACTACCGAAAGTGAACTCAAATTTGCTTTCAGTCATTAGCATAATTTTGCTATGCACAATGGTTTTTCTGACAGGATCTGCCATCGCTGATCATTGTACAAAATACGAAATCTATCTTTGGGCAGCTGAAGGCACTTTAGTTGCAGCATCCATTGGGTGGTTTGTCGCAAAGAACGCACTTAAAGCAGCCATTTTATCCTGGAATCCTGCGGCTATTGCAACGGCTGCAGCAGTATTAGCAGCTGCAAAATTAACAGTGATTGCTGCAGGAGCTGCTGTTTTTGCAGCTCTGGAAGCCTTAGAAAATTGCGAGAGTGAACATCAATCTGTAGCCGAGGCACCAGAACCGCAACCTACACCAGAACCGCAACCTACACCTCCGAACGGGGGCAGTTGTGACGATGGAAGTCCGGAACCAGAACCAGAACCGGAACCTACACCTCCGGGACCTCCACCTCCGGACGGGGGCAGTTGTGACGATGGAAGTGGAAGTTAAGGTTTTGTTAGTAACTTATGCACAGGTTGTTTATAAATAACGATTACGAAGAATAAACGCATGCCTTCTTAAACCTTAAACACAGAAGGCATGCATCCTAAACTTAGAAATAGAAGGAGCGAATGTGAACAACCAAGAATCTCTATACGAAAAAGAATTTAAAAGGTCTATCCTTTTGGCGATGATATTAATAATATTTTCAGTGATTATTTCAAGTTTAGTAATTCTACTGAGTACCAAATATTTACAGGAATCACATGATCAGAATTCCAATCCTGTCCTGGAAGATACAATAACGCCACCTGAAACGGATACTATCATTATACACTCCGCTGATGAACAAGACCATGTTTTGCCCGCAAATCCAAAACAGAGTGAATAGAAGATCGAAGAAGACACTCTTGTTTCTCCTCAGCAATTAGAGTGAAGACCAAACGATCCTGAATTGCACCAAAGCTTTTCTCACTATGATGTATTTCTTTATAAAGAAGTGCACTCGATTCAAACTTAAAAGGAGAAGAAAATGAAAAAGTATCGTGTTCTAACATATTTGATTTTTGGATTATTAGGAGCAACCATCTTTTGGTATTTTGGCCATTATCGTCCTGCACAGAAAATACTGAAGGCTGAACCGGTCAAGAAGTATAATACAGTTACACCGATAAAACCGAAAACTCAACCTTCTAAAACACTCGGTCCTATCACATCGCACAGCTCTGAGGAAGATACATTAGAAGCAGACGCGCCTGCAGATCAGAGTAGAAACACATCAGTTTCCCAAGGGAAAGACCAACAAGAGAAAGAGGGAGCAGAGCACAAGCATCTCCAGTCTAAAGAAGAACAAGAGGCACCAAAGAAACTGAAAGCCGAAGCAGACGAGGCTCTGCAACTTGTTCAGCAAACCCAGAAAGAAAGTATCGAGTTGATGCGTGAAGCAATGCCAATAGTTGTAAATCATCTAAACACACTGTCACAAGACGAACAACGTGAATTGTTGCAGCAAACCAAAACAGCAATGGCCAATCAAATTTCACAGTACCCTCCAGAACTTCAACCTCTAATAGACGATTTTAATATTCTTGAAGAGGGTTGGAAGATGTATTTAGACATGCTTGCAGAGTATGGGTACACACCACCAAAAGGAATTGAATGATGAAAGATACTTATTTTTTATATTGTGTTGCTATACTCGCTATTGTTGGTGTCCTCATTTGTTTTATTGGGTATGCAAAGTATACTCATAAGGAGGTACCGGTTGTCACAACTACAGTAAAGAAAAAAGACTGTGTATGTTGTGAGGAGAAAAATGGGGAGATTGTGAAGACGATTCGACAAAACCGAGAAAAAATGATCGTATACAAAAAACGGTATACTCAGGCGACCGACATCATAACGCAGTATGGACTTGAAGAGGGGCTTCGTAAACTCAAACAATCAGATCCGGAGATTGCTGCACAGTTTGAACGTTTCCTTGTAGAACATCCCGCGGGTAGGAAAAATGATCGATCATCTCCTTAGGTCCTAACAGATTGCAAAGGCAGCTGAACATTCCAAAAGACACACCTATTGTAAAAATAAATTAGGATGCAATTACCTGATTATCTTCGGAAAATCCTCATCTGTGTGCTACTTTTATGTCTGATGTCTATCACTTTTTGGATACGTATCCAAGGCGTAGAACATCTCCCAGCAGGACACTTTACTGAAAATGACGCTTTCCTTTACCAATGGATGGGAGATAAAATCGCTGAACAAGGTGCCCTTCCGCCACGCGATACGCACCGCTGGCTTCCTCTCGGCAGAGACAACGGTCAACTGCTACCACTCTATTCTTACACCATCGCCTATACGCATAAAGCATTAGCATGGATATTTCCTACACTCACGCGGTATCATATTCAACTCTACATCACCGCCATCTGTTTTACTTTAGGGCTTGGTGTACTATTTCTTGTCCTTGTCCGTAGTCAAGGTCTGCTGTTTGCGTCCATTGTTAGCGTGCTATTGGCAACGTTACCGGGAAGTGTAGAACGTAGTGCTGCAGGCTTTGGCGATCGCGATGCATGGTGCTGGATGCTTGGCGTACTTGCTGTCGCCGTCTATCTGTGGAAAGAACAGTTACCATTAAACCCCTCTGTCAAGGGGGTAAAGGGGGTTGCTGAAAAGGAAGGTAAAGGGATTCGTAATTGGTACAGATACCTCGCTACCGCGCTTGCCGGATTTATCGTCTTTTTGGGCGGACTCTCATGGGAAAGTTTCGGACTTTTTGTTTTAATTATCCTCTGTGCAGAACTCTGGAAATTCTGCACCACAGAGACAGAATCTCACCTAAAAGAATATCTAATATGGATACTCATGTTCGTTCCGGGACTCTATCTTCTCAGCCCTGCCTATCGGAGTGGATATACTTATGCAACGCATCTGGCCGCCCTCACGCTTGCTCCACCGATTGCAGTTTTCATCATGCGTGCACTGAGATACCTACTGCTGAAGTATTACCCACCGTTACGTCCGCATGCACGGAAACTCGCGGGTGGACTCACCCTGCTCAGTTTTGGAATAGGAATCGGTTATATCTTGTTGCAATCCGGGACATTTGAGAATACCGCGTTCATCTTCCGAGAAAACCGACTTATGAAGGCCATGACAGTACTTGTTGATCCGAACTTTGGATATTGGCCCGGTAGGTACGGCACTGTATTTATGTTGGGTAGTCTTGGCTTAATACTTGGGAGTTTGTACATCTGGAAACAGAACGGGATTCCTCTTGCCATAGCCCTCACACTTTTCACCGCAACAACATTTTTCCGATGGCCTCTGAGTGAGGCAATTGGGGAGGGCAGCTGCGATACACTCTTTCTCATTTCATTGGGACTCACGGCTATCACTCTGGCAATTGCATGTTTGCGAAAAGAAACAGCGAAAAATGAATTGGTAACAGTTATAATGCTTGTATGGTTTGTGTTGTGGGTGGCACTTTCACGTGGTGCAAAACGTTATGATTTCTTTATAGGTGTCCCGCTTGCTTACGGTACCGCATGGCTCTTGTGGCAGTTGCCATCAACACTCACACAACAATTCAAAAAACCGCAGTGGATACCCGCTACAATTGCAATTGCCGTGCTAATACCTGTTCTTTTTTGGACTCCCCTCGGTGGGCATGCAAACAGCGCAGTTCCCTCTGCCGCTTACTGGCGAAAACCGCTCCCCGGAACAGGAGATATCGCACAAGCACTCAACTGGATAAAAACTTCGCTTCCACAAGATACTGTCATAGCAGCAAACTGGAGTTATGGCAGCAGACTTAACGTTTTTGGCGGTGTGAAAACCATAACCGATCAGGATACGTTTCTCCCACACTGGATACACCTCTATTACCGCCACGTCTATTGCGCACAAGACGTACGAGAGGCACTTGAATTTCTCAAAACGCACGGCGCAACACATCTCATGTTAAGAGAATGGGGACTGATTGACCGTGCCTCTACCTATTCTTATATCGGCAGTGATGAAAACAGTGATAAAAGATTCGGATTCACCCGCCTTGTTCAGCTTGGATACAAACGTCTATCAAAGATAGAGCAGACACCTTTTCTTTACGTTGAAGAACCTGATATAACGTCACCACCTGATTTTATAACGGCACGTCTGAAAGAAGGAGGGACAGCGCGACTCCCGTATGTAGCATTCAAAGGCACTAAACGTCATATCTACAAAACCTCAATTGACGACAATCCACACGGAAACGTCATCCTTTATTACGATGAAAAGGGGGGACTTGAAAAAGCCTTCTACATTTCTAATCTCGGTTGGCAAAGTCTTGCTGTTCGTCTCTACTTCCTCGGGGACTTCTCCGACATCTTTGTCCCTATCTATCCTACAAATGGTGAAGATACCGCCCCTCTCAAGATTTGGGAAATTCATTATCCGCCTGATATAGAAACCGATGACAAATATCTTGCTATAGAGCCAACAAACGAACAAGCAAAAAAATAGATGGCAAACTCTATTACCCGATTTCTCAAAAACAGAAAGTATCAACAAGGCGATCAGTATCCAAGAAAACCCTTGGATTCCTTCCTTGAATATCTCCGATTTACGAAAGTAGAACCGTACATTCCGATAGGTGCACGTCTCTTGGACATTGGGACTGGAGACGGCAACTTTTTACGTTATCTCAATGGACATCTGCAGGCGGCTATAGGGATTGACTCACATCTCACACAAACTGTGAAATTTGGGACGTGTCGTCTTATACCTGGATATTTCCCTTATGACTTTGTTAAAGATGAAACCTTTGATGTCATCACGATGTTGGCAACTGTTGAGCATATCCCGATGAATGCCCTCCCATCAGTTGCAGATGCATGTTGGAAATATCTAAAGCCCAGCGGACAAGTCATTATCACAGTGCAACACCCACGCGTTGAGAGACTCCTTGACTTGCTAAAAGTTGTTGGAATCGTTGAAGGATTCTCAATACATGAGCATTACGGGTTTAATCCAGAGTGTCTTCCAAATATTTTCAATCAGTGGAATCTAATAAAATGGGAACGTTGGGGATTCGGATGCAATAACCTATTCATATTTGAAAAACCCTTATGGTAAGATATATAATTATTGATACATTAAATTCCATTAGTCAGAACAGTATACGAAAACCAACACCGCCTCCCATCAGTTTTCAGCGTAATCGCACCGAGTTGATCCGTTCGCAACTGCACACAATTTCTCTCCTGATACCGCGAAACCACATCCCTATGCGGCAATTGAAACCGATTCCTTTGACCAAGCGAAAAGAGAGCATAACGAGGCTGAACAGTATCTAAAAACTGTGTGCTGCTTGAGGTGCGGCTGCCGTGATGCGGCACCTTTATTATTTCTGACCTCAAATCTTGCTGAGATGCGATTAAACGAGTTTCAGCCTTAGATTCAATATCACCAGTGAATAAGATGTCTACTTCTCCATAGCTGAGTTTTACCACAAGCGAATCATCGTTTTTATCCCTGTCCATTAAATCAGTGGATGCAGCATCAATCGGGTGCAGAAGGTTTAGCGTAGCAGTAGATGTCAATTCAACTTGCCCTTTATATGGAAAAGAATAGGGAATGCCCTGCGCTTTAGCAATGCTGCGTAATCGTTGATGGGTTTGTGACTCAAGTTGCATGTCCGGAATTCCGATAATCCGTTCCACCTTAAAGTTCTGCAGAACGTAAGCAAGTCCACCGCCATGATCAATGTCTGGATGCGTAAGCACCACTAAATCAAGTTTCCGAATGCCATGTGCATCAAGAAAAGGTTCGATAATACGTTTACCTACATCATATTCAACCTCTCTCTGCCGCTTTTCATCGTAATAGGAACGTTGGATGCCACCATCAATCAACATTGTTCGCCCATCAGGGAATCTGACAATAGCTGCATCTCCTTGCCCGACATCAAGCGTAATCACTTCAAGCAGACGACCTTTTTCATGCAATGCACTGTCCCAAACCCAGATTGCTATAACCAATAAACCAATTAAGCTCGCAACCCGCCACTGCTTATACACATATCGCCAATGGACAATGCCTATACATACTGCTATGTAGACAACGATAAGCCCAAACGTTGGTGGTGCTAATTTAATAATACCCCATTCCTGTCCAAAAATTCCGATGAGTTTTAGAAAAATGAAGATGATCGCGTGATTAACCAATGCCAGCAGTTTAGCAAGCGGTAGCCAGATAAACCCTACGCAGACTGATACTATACCCACGCCAACAATTAGCGATACCAGACCAACTGCAAACGGACCAACAATTATGCCGAGTGGATATGCCCTATAAAAATGAAAAGCAATGAGCGGTCCAGTGCCAAGCTGCGCAGCGAATGTCACGAGATAGGATAACACCGTCCATTTCAGTGCTGCGTTTTTTAATTTTTGAAGGTTACTAACATCGCCAGATTCAGCGGACTCCCATAACTTCCGAAAAGGCTTCTCCATTTTCGGAACAAAATAGACAATGGAAGCTACCGCAACAAACGACAATTGAAAACCGACATCCCACAACTGCATCGGATTTAACAGAAGCAATGCCAAAGCAGCAACAGCAAGCAGATTGAAAAG
>JAPPMR010000058.1:6756-11237 GCA_028818995.1 Candidatus Poribacteria bacterium
AAAATAGGATTGCCATGAGTGAGGCACGAAAGACAGATGGGCGGAAACCGACTAAACACGCGTAAATGAGAACCGCTAAAATCGTCAGAAGAGAAAGCATCTTCTTAGGAATTCGAAATGTGGATAAAGCGATGTAACAAAACATTGCAACGAGTCCGACATGCAAACCCGACACCGCCAGCACATGAAAAGTACCACTGTTACGAAAAGTGTCTAAGGTCTCTGATGGCACATCGCTGCGTTTTCCAAGCAGAATCGCTTTTAACAATTTCGCATGCAACGCATCTGTTGGAAGGGTTTCTAACCCCGAATATGCGTTATCAATAATCTGCTCAGTCCGCAGGCGCAGTGCTTCTATCCAGCGCAATGGTGGAAATCCTGACTGTTCACCTATGTCAAGCAATCCTTGATGATAGATGATTCCAGAGACATTCTGCCGCGCAAGATAGGCGCGATAGTCAAAACCACCAGGATTTCTTTGTGTATCGGGTTGACGTAGCACACCTGTTAAAGTTAGATGTTTACCGTACCGTAACGGCATCAATTCCTGAAACCTTATCAAGAACTTTGCCGATACTGTCTGTGAAGGTTCTGATAAAAGTTGAATCTGTCCAACAGCATAACATGCTTCCCAAGTTTCGCCGCGTTCCGGTTGATATACAGTTTTACCTGTAAAACTAACCGGTTGGTCATAAAAATCGGCAGGTATTGATGGGACGGTAGCAATTTCCAATCTCAACATTCCACATGCAAAAATGGTGATATGGAGCAACACGTAACATAGATATTTTGACTGATTTCTTGTCAAAATGCTGCCGATAAGACATATAAACACAGATAACCATAGCCAAAGAATCGGAATTGATATCCATTCACCTATGAAAATACCAAGCAGAAAAGGGATAAGGAAATAGAGTGCAGGACGTGGTTTAGATGTCATTTCTGTTTGTGTAGGATTTTAGGGCGGATATACTCTCCATTATATTGAGTGCTATGAAAATTTTCAAGGGTTATGTCCAGCAGAAAATTCGCTTTGATAGAACTATTTTTCATGGTAATATAGAGATGAAACAAGAATATATTAAAAGAATAATGGTAGTTTCTTGGTAATAAACCCACAAGATGTGCTTCAAAGGATATAGAAGAGGACTTAGTTATGAAGACATTTTTAACCGCATTTATTCTATTTTCCCTTTTTTCTTTAAACATTTTTGCTGATTATCCCTACATTAGATTTGAAGGGCACAAAGGTAAGGTCGACAGTTTAGCGTTGAGTCCTGATGGAAATACAATTGCAAGCGGTGGTTGGGACAACACCGTCCGTCTATGGGATATAGCCGCTCGCAAAGAGATCGTCACACTCACTGGACATACAGGCCCGGTTTATTCTGTAGCACTCAGTTATGATGGCAAAATGCTTGCAAGTGGTAGTTATGACCGCACCATTCGTCTGTGGGATGTTGACACACATACAAGTATCGCAATACTTACCGAACATAAGGATGCAGTTTCTTCCTTAGCTTTTAGACGTAATGGCAAAATACTCATAAGTGGTAGTTATGACCACACCATTCGTCTATGGGATGTAGAGACAAAAACCAACATCAAGACTCTCACTGAGCATAAGGGTAGGGTCACGTCTGTTGTATTGAGTCCCGACGGTAAAATGTTCGCGAGTAGTAGTTGGGACAAAACCGTGCGTTTGTGGGATGTAGAGACACACACAAACATCACTACTTTCACTGAGCACACGGATGATGTCATGAGTGTAGCGTTTAGTCCCGATGGAAAAACAATCGCTTATGGAAATAACAATGGTTTAATCCATCTATGGGAAATAGCGACAAAAAAGAAAATAGCTACCCTCGGACGGTACGGTTCTACAGGCAATTGGATCATGAGCATAGCGTTTAGTCCCGATGGAAAAACAATTGGATATGGAAAGCATTCTGGAAGTATCAGTATATGGGATATAGCCACAGCAAGGAGCATCGGTGGACTTTATGACAGGAAAGACAGAATGGATACAGTTGATAATATTGTGTTCAGTTCCAATGGTAAAATAATCATAAGTTCGAATTGGGACTCTAAGGTGCGTCTATGGAATATTTCCAGATGTTTTAAAATCACCCCTTATCCTATAATATTACCCGCGATCGGTGAAAAGTTTACTATCAACGTAGAAGCCGATATAGGATCAAACTTATTCAGCGGTTATTTTCTCTTATCTTTTGATGAAAGTGTTATCCGTTATGTTGAAACTACTAATGGGGACTTAGTATATGGTTCAGATACAATTGAGACAGACTTTTATTTAACACGGACACAAGATATGGTAAGGTTTAAATCACGTTACGGTCCAGGCAAAGGCACATTGGCGAAAATAACATTTGAGGTGATTGATGTAAAAGAATCTTATATTAGGTTTTATAACATAGGTCATATAACCACGCCCTATCTTACCTACGGTGGAAAGGTTGTACCTCCCGAGTTTCCCTCTTCCGCAGTTGTTAGCATTACACCTTCAACAACACTGTCCCCCGCGATCGGTGAACAACTTGTTTTTAACATTGACATCGTTGATGGTCAAAATGTTGCAAGGTCTGAATTAACGCTTGATTTTGACCAGTCCGCACTCAAACATATATCAAGCAGTGAAGGCAATTATTTCTCTGAAGGTGTCGGCAACGGTAGCGGCACACTTGAGACTATAATATTTGAAGTACTTGATGTAAAAAATTCAACTGTGAGAATCTCCGGTTATTTGGTCACACCAGATGGGTTTCGTTATATCCCGACCTTTGAAAGTGCAGAGATAATTGAACCGCCTTTAGGTGATGTGAACAGAGATGGGACCGTGAGCATTTTGGATTTAGTTCAGGTCGCTTCAAGTTTAGGACAACAAGTGTTTTCAGGTGGAAACCCAGCGGATGTTAATGGAGACGGTATTGTCAATATCATTGATTTGGTTACAGTTGCGGGTGCAATTAATGACGCAGCTACCGCACCAGCAGCGTGGAATATCAACCTACAGACTGTTTTTACAAGCGACCAAATGCAAAAGTGGCTATCACAAGCACAACATTTAACCATAACGGATACAATATCGCAAAGAGGCATCCGTTTTTTAGAAAATCTCTTAGCATTATTAACTCCGAAAAAGACAGCACTCTTACCAAATTACCCAAATCCGTTTAACCCGGAAACATGGATACCCTATCAATTGGCAGAATCTGCAGATGTCAACATTTCTATTTATACAACTGATGGCACTGTCGTGCGAACTTTAGCGTTAGGACATCAAACTGTAGGCATATATCACAATAAAACCCGCGCGGCGTATTGGGATGGTAAAAATGAAACTGGTGATGCAGTTGCAAGTGGCATGTATTTCTATACTTTAACAGCAGGAAACTTCAAATCAACGCGTAAAATGTTAATTCTGAAATAAGTTTTGGGGTATAGTCAAATAGATTTAACACTATAAGTAGTAGTACACTTTATATTTTAGTTAGATATCAATTCTTATTTATGATACTATACCCGAAAACTCTATTCTCAATCGCTAAAGGGAACAAAGGAGTATAACACATGGAATTCGTCCAGTTGACAGAGGAACAACGTGAAGAATTTGAAGAAAACGGATTTTTCATCATGCGGTCAGTACTTGATGAGGATATGATAGCTCGATTGACTGAGGCAGGTGACCGTATTGTGGATTCACTGGAAACAGACGTGCATTACGTTCACAAACGAGACGGATTAGTGCAAGAACCCTCATTTGCAGAACTTACATCACAGACGAAAGCAATTCCATTGGTGATCCAACTACTTGGGACAAATATACATATTACTAACACAGCGCTCCTCTACAAACGCCCGCAGCCACACGAGATGCCTGAGGATCGCGGCTGGCATCGTGATGTCGGCTTACATTTAGATCTCGGACACAAAAATTGCCCGCGTGTTGGGTTGAAGGTCGCTTATTGCCTAACAGATCTCACCGTTCCAAATTCCGGTGCTACGTGGTTTATACCTAAAAGCCACAAGCTGCGAGAACCTTTAGGCATTCCTGAAGGCGAAATTGATCCAATCGAACCCTACGCTGAACCACTCCTACGGGCAGGAGATGCGTATTTCTTTGAAAACCGCACCTACCACAGCACTGGTCTCAACTTTACTGATAAAACCGCTAAAATTGTTATTTACGGATACCACTACGCTTGGCTCAAGCCAGAGGGATACCTTTTACATTATAATGACAAACAGCAGCCTGACGAGGATGTACTGAAAAACGTTGATGACCTTGGCAAGCAATTTCTCGGTGGTGGTGGTGGCGCAGCAGCACAATGGGCAACGGAACACAATTTGAAGTTAGAGCAAGCACCACAAGTCGTCACAATTTCTGGTGAATCATAAAAATAAATAGAGCGTATCTCATAAATAGGATTTGTTGGTTCGTTATCAGTTGATTCTCTTTG
>JAPPMR010000993.1 GCA_028818995.1 Candidatus Poribacteria bacterium
GACTATATCAGATCATATACATCTGTTAGTGTCAATTGCTCCACATTTCAATGTTACGGAGATTATTGGAAAGATCAAAGGATATTCATCTCGCACATTACGGAGGGAGTTTAGATGGTTGAGGCGTATTCGGTCTTTGTGGATGCCTTCTAAATTTGTATCGTCTACGGGTGGTGTAACGCTGGATGTTCTGAAAGAATATGTGGAAAACCAGAAAGCTCCAGAGCAACTTAGACTGTTTGATCAAATTATGGATGATATTTCTTAGGTGTTAGTGTTCTATAAAATCAAAATTTTATTTGACATTGCATCCATTGCTATGTTAAAATAGATAGTGTGTTGATGACTCGTTGCGAGTCATCGCATTTAAGATTCTCACAACGAGTTTCATCTGAGTTGACAAGGTTAGCAATGGTACTGCAAACCTTGTCTGTAACAAGGAAGCCAACACTTGAAGAGCAGTTTGCCATTCCTCGTTAATTTAAGTATATCATGCTTGCAGAAGTTTGTCAATATTTTGTACTGCAATTTTAAGTACTGTTTCGAGTACTGTGTGAATTATGCACGTGCAGAATATTGGCTTTTTTGTTTAAATGGACATGTCTATACTTGTTTTTTTTCGAGGAATGGCAGCTGTTCCTCATACACAAAGGAGCTATAGACATGTTTAGATCATATCTTAGTGAAATATTCACTTCTAAATACACGCATATTAAAAGTGCTACACTAGCACTTTTAATATGCACTTCGATCAGTTTTAATGTATATGCTGTCAATCCGTATACAGTTCACACTGTGTACTTTATACCTAAAGACAGTCAGGATCAATCAGAATTGTTAGATTTAGACGATATGATGAAATCTATTCAGATGACTTATCAATTGGAAATGGATCGTCATGGTTTTGGTAATAAAACGTTTGAATTGGAAACTGATAAAGATGGCAAAGTCGTTGTGCATAAGGTAAGGGGTAATCATAATAAAGTAATTTATGCTAATAATTCAGTATCAATAATAAAAGAATTAGAAGCAAAACCAGCATATAATGATCCACATACTATATATGCAGTTGTGGCAGCAGGCATAGAAATATTTGAAGGTGGTGGAGCTGGTGTTGCAGTAGCAAAACCTTGGGCTGGATGGTTTGGTAATGGCAATCCCACGTATTCTGGATATGCTGTCAGTACTGAAAGGCCTCAAAGAATTCATGTAGAGTCTATTATACGACACGAGATTGGTCATACTTTTGGGTTATCTCATATTCTCTATCATAGAGGCACCCACTATAATTCAGGCGATTACATAATGCATAATGCAATAGATGGTAAGGGCGATGAACTTACAGAACATGAAGCGCGGTGGCTATCTAAAGTTCGGCATTTCAATGGCAATCAACCTTTTCGTAATAATTTTGCTCCGAAATTAACTAAATTTGATGGAGCTGTGCGTGTAGACGATAATATTACATTGAAGGCAACTATTAGAGATCCTGACAATGATGGTATTTTTCAAGTTTACGGAAAGGTGGATTGGTGGGTTATCGGTTGGGATACCTTTGATGGCAATTCAGGTGTTGAAGAATCTTTTCTGACAGATATTCCCGATGATCTTTTAAAAAGTGGTAAAATTACATATTACTTTATGGATATTCATGGTAACTGGATGTATGATTTTCCAGATAAATCTTTTACAGTGCCTAAGAAAATTAAGAAACCTCCTGTAACTTTCAATAAAAACGAAGATTTAGGCATACCTCAAAATCCGACAGAAGAATGTCCAGGTTGTAAAGTTGATTCCATTGATGTAGATGACACACCCAGATCTATAACTTCTGAATTTAAGTTAACAACATCTTGGGCTACAATAAAGTCAAGATAAAACAAATCCCAGACGGGCATTACAGTGCCTATCTGGGATTTTAAGTAAGGTATTACCCAATCAATTTCCGCACCTGTTCCCCAATATCAGGACTGCGTATCAGTGATTCTCCAACCAAGATTGCGTTTACATCCGCTCCACGTAACGACTCCACATCTGCGCGTGTATAAATACCGCTTTCACTCACAACAATTTTCTCTGCAGGAATAGATTCACACAACCTAAATGTCGTTGCTAAATCGGTATGAAAAGTCCGCAAATCTCGGTTGTTGATACCGATAATCTCAGCGCCAACGTCTAATGCTATCTCCAACTCCGCTTCTGTGTGCACCTCCACCAGAGATGCCAACGAAAGTGAGGTGGCAATGTCCATAAATTTACGTAGTTGATCAGGAGTCAACACCGCCACGATAAGCAAAATAGCATCTGCACCTGCAACACGCGCTTGATAGATATGGTAGGGGGCAATCGTAAAATCTTTTCGTAGCAGCGGGACATCTACAACATCGCGTATTGAAGCGAGATATTCAAGACTTCCATCAAAAAACTGCACATCTGTCAGCACAGAAATGGCTGCAGCACCGTTCTCAGCGTAAGTTTCAGCTATTTGAATGGGGTCAAAATCTTCTCGGATAATGCCTTTGCTTGGGGATTTCTTCTTTACTTCGGCAATAAGGTTAATATTACCGGGCAGGGTAATTGCACCTTGAAAATTCTTTGTAAGTGGTAGGTTCGCCAACTTCGATTCTAATACAGCAAGCGGCATCTGTTGCTGTATTATTTCCAGTTCTTTCTGTTTATGAGCTGTAATGGTGTCTAATATCATAAGGCACGATCATTTATTTGAAACCAATTTCAAACCTTCCAGTTTTTCCAATGCACTCCCCGAATCAATCGAATCAGCAGCAAGTTGCAGCCCGTTTTCAAGGCTATCCGCTTTGCCGCCCGCAACAATCCCAGCAGCAGCATTCAACAGCACAATATCTCGTTTTGGTCCCTTTTCACCCTGGAGGATATCTGTGGTTATTTCTGCATTTTCTTCTGGTGTGCCGCCGAGTAATGACTCTGGTTCAGCTTTCGGAATCCCAAGCGTAATCGGGTCAAGTGTATAGGTTTTCACTTCACCATCCATTAGTTCAGAGACGCGCGTTGTGGTTGTCGTCGTGATTTCGTCCAAGCCATCATTTCCATGCACGACAAACGCGTGTTGCGTTCCAAGATTGTTAAGCACATTCGCGTGTAACTTTGTCAGTTCTGATGCATAGACACCAAGCACCTGTGCCCGCGCACCTGCTGGATTGGTTAGTGGAGCAATTGTATTGAAAATAGTGCGGATCCCAATTTCTCGACGAGGTCCAATTGCATGTTTCATAGCGCCATGCAGCATCGGCGCGAATAGAAAACCGATACCAACTTCATCAATACACTGTCCAATATGTTCTGGTGAAATCTCAATATTTATTCCTAACGCCATCAACACATTCGCACTTCCGCTTTGCCGAGTTACGCCTCTGTTGCCATGCTTAGCAACGGGAACGTCTGCCCCTGCGACAACAAATGCTGAGGTTGTTGAGATGTTGAACGAATGCAATCCAGTTCCACCCGTACTGCAGGTATCAACAACCAACGACTGTTTTGTTGGTACCTGTGTTGATTTGTCACGCATCACGCGAACACCACCAATAATTTCATCTATCGTTTCTCCTTTAAGGCGCAATGCGGTCAGGAAACAAGCAATTTGTGCATCTGTCGTTTCCCCTTCCATAATCTCGTTCATGGTCTTAACCATCTCTCCTTCGGTTAGGGGATTCCCTTCAATAACCTTCTGAATAGCCTCACGAATCACGTGATGTTCCTCCCGACTATACTTTTTTGATATTTCTCAATATGGTGCTTAACCTAATAACAATCAACATTATGAATGAATATCGTTATGAAAATGCGTTTTGTTTTTAGATATTTCTTGACATTTTGCGCCTGAGATACCATCCTAAATGGTAAAAACTCGCCTTTTACTTTAGGAGGCTATCTCATGCAACAACATCTTATCAAATCTGCTATGTATTTTCAAATACTTCTCTATTCTAACTTTCGCAAGATGACATCACAACTCCAAGAAATCTTGCTTTTACTTTCAACCGGTCATCTATTTGGACTGGACAATCCAAATCAAGTAGCAACTGCTTTAGCGATCCCAAAAGCAAACCTTTATCGGCATCTGAAAGACTTTAGTATTTATCAGTGGAAGTCTCTATTGATGCGTATCGGATGTGCACTCGCCCTCACTGAGATGTTAGATGTCGAATCAAAGAGTGCTGCTACAAAGTCTCGTCGTCGCATTACACTCATGTGGATGATACAAATGATCCGCGCTATGGTAAACTATTGTCTTACTGCTACAAATGGTGGTCTAAAAAACATAATAACACAATCAGCGGTAGAAATGTGTTAGGTATCACGATCAAGATCGGTTCTATGATCATTCCCCTCAACATGTGTATTGTCAGCAAACAAGGAAGAGGCAACACGGATAAACTCTCCTGCTTTGTTGCGATGCTCAAAGCAGTATTAGATTTCTTTGGTACATCAGGTGTAGACCTCAGAAAATATCCGATCACCTTTGATGCGTGGTATGGCAGTCATAATCTCGTTGAAAGTTTATCTGATATGGGATTTGATAACATACTTATCCACGGAAAAAGCAACTATGTGATGGATATTGATAACAAGACTGCTAAACTCTCAGCACATAAAAAACAGATACAACTGCGTCCAAAGCAGTGGGATGCAGTAAACCCTTCTATCGCACAAAAGCCACAAGCCGAACATTCGATTCACTCGTGCTACACTTCTTTTTAGATATGGGCAAAGTCCGAACAATGTTGGTGTTTGGCAAACCCTTGCGGTCATGTGAAATACTCCGAATATGGTCTCAACATCACAGTATAGAACAGTATTGGAGATATTTGAAAACAGACGGACAACTCTCATCAATAAGTTTAGAGAACCGAGATGGTGCGTATGCGGGTTTAGGTATAAAGGTGTTGAGTTATCTCTTTATACAAGATGTAAGCCGATCCGTGCGTAAAACATTTCATCAAATACAACTTGAACTTTCTGGACAAAGACACCTGTTGTCTACTCTCAGCGAGCATTTTCATGAACAAATACCAACTAAACACTGATAAACATTGAAATCTAAAGAATTTTGATAAATATCAGATAATAATATCGGGCTTGCAAAGCCCTCCAACAAGAGTAATTTGTACAGTTACCAACGTGCATGCACAGGTGTTTCTTGTGCCTTTTCATACAGTTCTGACCATTCTTTTGTGCCATCGTCAAAGGTAAGTTCAAGACGTGCGCCTTCAACGTAAGCATCACCGTTTCCAGCGTTGAAATAACTTAAGCCATCGCCTGCCATGTGGATACAACTTCCATCTGGATAGACTGCTGTTTTGATTATCCGCGGGTGTGGGTGAATAGTATATCCGTCAGCATCTAATTCTTCAGCAGGAACACGGAATTTCTCAACCGCAGCTTCGTTGACCTCAACACCTAATCCGGGTGCATCAGGGACGGTATGGCAGCCATCCGAAACTTCTATCGGTTTTGTGAGCAGATGTTCACTATAGAGATTAAGGCAGGTGATCGCGGGCCAGGTAGCATGCGTAAGTACACTCCCAAGGTGTGCTGCCCATGTCGTTGTCAATCCGTTACCGACAATTTGTAACCAGAACGGCATATCGGCTGCTGCGCTGAGGTATCCATCGTACATCGTCCGAAATTTGCCACCACCGATGACAAAACCGTCGCATACTTCTTCGCGAATACACGTGGTATAAGGCGGTGAACCGAAATGCATTGCAATTGGACAATCAACGTTTTCACGAATTTGTTTGTTTCCCTCTACATCTCCTTGCGGTATTGGCGATTCAAAGATTGCTACGTTGGGATGTGCGGCGAGTTTTCGCAATATGGGGATAGCGGTATCAGCATCACGCAAGCAACTGTTCGGATCTAAATCCAATTTGAAATCAGGAGGAACAACTTCTGCAATAGCCTCTACCTGCTTGACAATATCCCACCATGGACGCGGTTTGTTTTTAAAACTGGTATAACCTTTTTCTACGGCCTCTGCTGCTTCGGCCGCCCAATTCTCAGGTGATGAGTCGATGCTCCACCATGAGATAGGCACAGCCTCACGACACTGTGTTCCGAGCAGACGATAAACTGGTACTTCCAAGATTTTGCCGACCACATCAAAGAGTGCCATCTGCAGCCCGGCACCGAGAGAGTCATCGTTCATGTGTTCAGCGGGGCTTTGTCCAAGCACACGTTCGACACTTGAGTCGCTGACACGTGAATAGGTATAGTGAATGACCGTCTCGCCCCATCCGATGTGTCCTGTATCAGTTGTTACTTTACAGAGTTCAAGGAGCGACCAGTTGTAAACGGTTGAGACGCTTTGGGTGGTAATTTCTTGTTGACGCGGCGTAAAGGGGACATCAACTAAGGTCCGTTCTATATTTGTGACTTTCATGAGTAAATTCCTTTTACGGTAGGTTCTATCTCAACCTATTCTTCTTACTTTTAGAATAGGTATTTAATTTATTTTGCAATGTACGTACACTGATTTGCAATACCTCAGCGGTTTTTGTGCGATTTCCTTTCATCTGGTCTAAAGTTTTCAAGATAAACGTTTCTTCTACCTGTTTTATCGGTGTTCCAATAGGGAGTGTGAGTGTTTGTTCCACTTCGGGTTGCTGTTTTTCTTCTGGCATGTCAATGTTTTGGATTTGAAAAGTCTGAATTTCTGCAGGTAGATGTTCAGGTAAAATCTCTTCTCCTTTGGCAAAAAGGACCACGTGACTCATGACGTTTTCAAGTTCTCGTACATTCCCGGGCCATGCATAGTTATGGAGTGAGACAAGTGTTTGCGGTGCTATTTTGTGTTTTGGGTGCCCAGGTTCTTGACTATATTTTTGTAAAAAATGTTTTGCTAAACTATGAATATCTTTTCTTCGCTCCCGCAATGGTGGCAGATAAATATGGACCACTTTCAATCGATGGTAAAGATCACCACGAAACGTTCCATTTTCAACAGATTCCTGAAGATTACGGTTGGTAGCCGCTACGACTCGGAAATTTACTGGAATCGGCTTCGTGCCGCCGATTCGTTCAATTTCGCGTTCTTGAAGTGTTCGTAAAAACTTCGGTTGGAGGGACAAAGGTAACTCCCCGATTTCGTCAAGGAATAGGGTGCTATTTTGTGCTTGTTCAAACCTACCGATACGTTGCGACTTCGCATCGGTAAAGGCACCCTGTTCATGCCCAAAGAGTTCACTCTCTATCAGGTTCTCTGGAAATGCAGCACAATTGACTGCAACCATCGCTTTTTCTGAGCGGTTGCTGTTTTTGTGCAATGCACGCGCTATCAACTCTTTACCTGTACCTGTTTCACCATAAATTACCACTGTTGCATTTGTGTTTGCCACCCGCTCTATTTCGGTGAGAACTTTAAGTATCTGTGGACTTTCACCGATAATCTCGGTATAATCCCCGCGTAAGATATTTCTTGATGTTTGAGGGGTATCTCCAATCTTTTCTGTTTCTATTTTCGTAGGCGCGCTCAGCATCCACTGGGTATCAGTCGTATGCACCGGTCCCAACAAATATGCATCTGGATTTGCGTTTATAATTTGATGTAATTCCTCGCTGTCCTCGCTGGCGATAGAGACTTCGTAACCGTGCTGTTCAAGCAGATCACCTAAACTTTTCACAGTATCGGATGGTTCACCAATAATAATTATGTGCTTTGGATCAATAGACGGACATTTTTTGTTTTGCAATTTGAATGTTTTCCACTTTTCAACGATTCGGTATCTACACTCAGTAAAATAAAGGTGTGTTAGATTGTTATTTTCATCTGATAGCATAGCAGATTTGCGAAAAATGTCAAGTGAATATTAAAAA
Organism: Candidatus Poribacteria bacterium; assembly: GCA_028818995.1. Next base: position 7,855 of record JAPPMR010000993.1, read on the forward strand.
GGTATAAGCGGGAACGTACACAAAATTTTGGGAATATAGTTACATCAACGAAGTACAATAAAATAGGCAAGTAACGCATTGGTTACCTGCCTATGTTGTAAGAGATAATTTTTTGTTAATGTGAACTTGCATTAGGGCAGTTGGAATTGCCATCTGTGCGGTTGCTACAATTCGGTGTTATTCCACAGTCACGGTATAGGTTTCCTCATAGCTTGACATATCTGACCATCGGTAAATAACCGCTGTTATCAGGAAATCTCCGGAATTCGTTGAACCGATCGGAAACGTGTAGCTAAATGACGTTTCTGTTGATGTGCCATCCCCGGATGTTCCTTCTTGATACGTGCCGCGATCGCCTGTCTCCCAGGGTGCCAAAACATACCAACTCACATCATAATATGGCTCGCTGGTGACAAGATTCAGTGTGACACTGTTACCAGGTTGGGGATTCTGATCTGAATTAGCAAGGGAAATACCGGGGGTTGGGGCTACATAACCCTGAGCCTCTTCCCACTCATCATTTTCATCAAAGACGTCCTCCTTTTTCTCATCGTAATCTCTATAAAGGACAGTACTACCGTCGCTTTGCTTGAGTTCAACAGTAGCACCTGCTGTCCACGCTAAATCTGGCAGACGCGCAGCTGCCGGTAAATCGAAAGTAATATCATCTTCGAACTCAAGCTTTCCTTGAAAACTACCTTGGAGCAGGACATCGGACTTGAAATTATCACGCCCCCAATTATTACCGTTTGCTTCCCTTACTGTGAGTGCAAGTGTATAATTCCCGGCAGCATCTGAATTTAACGCGGGATCATCACTTGCATAAACGATACCGTGAATATGGAGCTCATTGAAAGCTCTCCCATGTACATCTGTGTACACATCCCCTGTTAAGCATTATTTATCTCCTTATTTTTTATTTAAATTGAGGTATTGATACGGATCAATACCTGAAGATTCAAAATCTAAAACGCGTAAACCCGGTGGCGGGTTATAGAGATCAGCCCGTGTAAACTTAGCACGAGTCCCCTTCCCCCATGACCTAGCACCTATACGTCTCACTTTTTTCCCGTTTGCGTCTCTATATTCATCCCAATTGACATAGACAACATCATCGTAGTTTGGATAGATTTTCCCATTGTAAGTCATACCACCGTAGAAGTTTTTTTCGCCTTCTGTCCATAACTTTACAAAAACTCTACTCAGGAGTTCGTGTGTTCTATCCGGGTTATCGGGATTCCTTCGCCACTCTACCCAGAATGGATAATCTTCGGGCACCTTTGGGTAGGGTCCGAAGCCATGCGGCGACACACGCACTTCCTGAGTACTATCCTTTGCCTGCACTTGTTCTGTCAGGTTGGTAGAGGTATCACCGGAGGGAGTGTCTTCTACCTCACCGTCGGTTGTTAGGTTTATAGGTTTCTCTGTGGTTAGCGTTGTGCGTTCCACAGAACCATCGGCAGCTTGCTCTGCTTCGCTATCTGTATCTGAAATCTTCTTGGCTATTTGCGATTGGCGTAGCAGTTTTTCTGCATCATCTGCTGCTTTTCTGTGTGGTGCGATATCGTGCTGATACCACAACACACACGCAACAGATAGCACTATCAAGAAGCCAATGCCGCCGAGAACCCATTTGTTGGTAAGAATATCACGATACATTTTATACTCCTTTTGTTCCTGTTTTCCCACGCCCGTGTGTAGGATATTCGTTGAAAACATATTAACAATTTCCGTGCCAAATACAAAACATGCACTGTTAAGGGATTTTATGAATTTCTTAATAGTGCAAAATTTGCACGGTATGCAAAATCTACACGGTAAATTGTGCAGATTTTGCATGCCTTTAGAAATATTAGTGCGAAATTGGTAAATAATACCATTTCTAATTGATTTTTTTTCATTAATACATGATCCAAAGATTTAGTGAGGGAACGGACACAAAAAGTTTGGGAATATGGTTGCATCAACGAAGTACAATAAGATAGGCAGGTAACGCATTGGTTACCTGCCTGTCGTATATTGCGCACTCTACTGACAATTTGAGCATCCCTTATCGCCACCGCATATCTCGCAAAAACCAGAGTAATCCGTGGCAGTGGCATCAGTTGTCGTATCATTAACAGTCGCACTCGCTTTACAAACTACATCCCTAAGATCATTTAGATTGGGCGCATCAAATTTAACGTTAGCTGTTTCTTCAAGCCCGTCGTGAAAAGTGTTAATTTGTATGTCATCAGGGGGACTTGCCTCACGATTCCAATCGGCACCTGGAGCCTCTGAAACCTTAGCAATGAGGGTATAATTACCGTCACGATCCGAATGAGCAAAGCCGAAGGCATGAGAATGGACGTGACTACCAGGGAAATTGCCACGCAGAAACGCATTACAATGCGTATCTGCATGAACACTGTCATCAGGTGTTGGGAAATCACCGGTATGTCCGTGGTATACTACAATTAGCACTAAAATAAATAGGATCAAAAGTGTGAAAACGAAACACTTTGTATACATGACTTGTCTCCTTATTTTTCTCGTAAATTAAGATACTGATGTGGATCAATACCTGAAGAATCTAAATCTAAAACACGAAGGTGTGGCGGTGGGTTCAGCAGATCCGCCTGGGTGTATTTGCTCGAAACTCCAGGACCTGATTTAGTACGCGCTGCGTATCTAACCATTTTCCCATCTGCTCCCCTATATTCGGCAAATCGAACATAGACGGTATCATGGTAGTGAGGATAGATTTTCCCGTTGTAGGTACTACCGCCTCGGAAGTTTTTTTCGCCCGACGACCATAACTTTATCAGCACACGATACAATAGCTCTGCTCCCGGACTTTGCGCGGGCCACTTAACGAGGTGTTTAGATGGGTAATCCTCGGGCACCTCTGGATAGGTACCAAACCCATAAGGTGAGACGCGCGCTTCTGCTATTGCTGCGGGGGCTTCCCCGTTCTGTGCTTGTGTCGGTGCTGTGTCTTTCGTCACAGGTGGTGACACGGGAGACGTTATATCCGTTGTCGGTTTAATTGTTTTCTCTGCGGTTGGCGTTGTGCTTTCCGCAAGTGCTTTGGCTGCCAGTTCCGTCACGCCGTTCGCATCAGAAATCATTTTAGTTATTTCCAATTGGCGTAGCAGTTTTTCTGCATCGGCGGCGGCTTTTCTGTGCGGTGCTATATCGTGCTGATACCAAAGGACACACGCAACAGATAGCACTATCAGAAAGCCAACACCACCGAGAACCCATTTATTGGTGAAAATATCACGATACATTTTATACTCCTTTTGTTCAATGTGTGTCGCGCTCTTCAGTCCCGTGAATCAACGCCAAATGCGCCTTTGGCATTTGTCCAAATCAACACCGAATACGCGTA
>JAPPMR010000112.1 GCA_028818995.1 Candidatus Poribacteria bacterium
GTTGAGCATGGCAATGCAAGAAATGCAGGTCGACCCAGAAATCATGATGAATCTTGAAGAGGCAATTGATAAAATGGGTGAAGCAAAAGGCAGTCTTGATGCTATTCAACCGTTGGTAGCAATTCCACCAGAACAAGCAGCTCTTGAACTGCTTGTTAAAGTTAATCTTGAAATACCCAAAGTGCTTCGTGAAGCGAGGCAAAGTGATCCGACTCTTACTGAAAATTTTGAATTGGAAATGGAAGAGTTGCAAAGCGAGCTTGAACAAGATCAAGAAGAACTTGAACGCGAGCTGCAGGAACAGACGCAGCAGATGTTAGAACAAGCACGCGAAATGTTGGCACAACAGCAGAATTTGAACCAACAGAGCCAGCAAATGAGCAAAGAAAATCAACCGTCTCCAAGTGACATGCAACAGAACAGTCAGCAGCAAGGACAATTGTCACAGCAAGCACAGCAGATGTCAGAACAACTCAGCCAGATGCAAGGCAATGCGCAAGACACACAGGAACAACGCTTAGGTCAAGCGGGAGAAGCCATGCAACAAGCAAGCGAACAGATGCAACAGGCTTCGCAAGGGATGCAACAACAACAACCCCAAATGAGTGCCGCTAAGGGTGGAAAAGCGGAAGAAAAGCTTGAACAAGCCATCGATCAACTTGAAAGAGCCGCCGCTGAATTCACAGATAACGCGTTAGAGAGAGCATCTCAACAACTTCAACAGTTGACTGCAGAGCAATCTGGTGTTCAACAGCAGACGCAAGAACTGAGGAATAGGTCTCAGCAATCTGGCATGAGTCCTGAAGATTATCGTCAAGCCTCTGAACTTGCAAATCAGCAGCGTCAGCTGCAACAAGATTTAGAGTCACTTCAAAATGATTTGGGCGACCTTCAGCAGCAACTCAATCAAGACAATCCTGAGGCTGCTCAAAATGTTGGCGATGCTTCAAGAAGGCTCAACGAAGAACAGACTGCGGAAGATATGGCAACAGCACAGCGTGCATTGCAATGGCGCAGCTTACAGTCCGCAGACCTAAATCAGCAAGAGGTGATTGAAACATTAGAGGAAGCACAAGCCGATCTTCAACAGGCGAGAGCCAATATGGCGCAAACTGAAGAGGAACAACTTGAAGCTGCCCTGGATCAACTTCAAAACTTTGAAGAACAGATGCAAGATATGGATCGTGAACTTCAAGGGATGGAGGGACAGGAGCTGACAGAGGAACAGCAACAACGGCAGCAGCAACTTACTGAACAACAGCAGCAGCTTCTGGAACGGATGCAGCAAGCACAGCAAGCCATGCAGAATGCCCAGCAAGGACAGCAACCCGGACAGGAAGGGCAAGAAGGACAACAGCCTGGACAAGACGGACAACAAGGGCAAGGCGAAAATGAAAATGACTTGGCTCGCGGCGGTGCTGAATCCTATCAGGAGATTAAAGAGTTGTGGCTTGGTATGCTTGATGCTATGCAGACCCCTCCGGGAAATCGGAATCGTCCCTTCCCGAAATATGAACTCGTTATCCGTGACCTGCAGAAACTGGAGTCTGCTATAGAGGAACGACTCAATATGCTTCAAGAGATGAAACAGTTAGCACAGGTTGCGAAAGAGGATGTTCCACCTGAATATCGTAGACTTGTTGATAATTACTACGAGTCTTTAGCGAAGTAGGTAAATTCTGACACGTAAACCATTATGTAGGGACAATGCGGAGAGAATCCGGTTGTCCCTACATAATTTTGGCAGACAGAGTTATTGATATAATGGAGGAGGACTATGGAACGACCTTTTATTGTTAAGCCCGGAGACAGCATTAGTCTGAACGGGGTTGGAAAGGGTTGTGACCTTGAACACACCCCAGAATATACAGGGGCTTACCGAAAAAAAGGTGAAACGAAAAAGCCTTTAAAGAAACTCAATAAACAGATGCTCAAACTTCAGGAGTTGCTTTACGCAGAGAATCAACATGCACTTCTGATTATCCTGCAAGGCATGGATACATGCGGCAAGGATGGCACTATCCGAAAGGTGATGGCTGGTATCAATGTGCAGGGTTGTGATGTCGTTAGCTTCAAAGTTCCTTCAGTAGATGAGATTTCTCGAGATTTTTTATGGAGAGCACACAAAGCCGTTCCGCAGAAAGGAAAAATCGGGATTTTCAACCGTTCGCATTATGAGGATGTACTTGTTGTTCGCGTACATGATCTTGTGCCGAAATCGGTTTGGAAACAACGTTACCAGCAAATTAACGATTTTGAAAAAATGCTTGTTGAAAATGGTACGGTTGTCCTGAAATTTTTCCTACACATTTCTAAAGACGAACAAAAAGAACGTCTTGAATCTCGAATCAGCGATCCATCAAAGCATTGGAAAATCACCGAAGCAGACATTCGCGAACGCGCCTATTGGGATGATTACATGCAGGCTTATGAAGCAGTTCTTCAAAAATGTAGTACCGATTGGGCACCGTGGCATATTATACCTGCAAATAAAAAATGGTATCGGAATCTTGTTATCACAGAACGCATTGTTGAAACGCTTGAGGGGTTAGACATGAAATTCCCTAAACCCACTTCTGATGTGTCAATACTTTCAGTAGATTAACCTAAGTTGCCACCTTGTAGCACAATCTGTATGAAGATTAAGAAAATATTTCGGTAATTCTAATTTTACCCAAACCCGGTAGGTGCGGTTTCTAACCGCACCGGATATTTCTCCAAATTACCGAATTAATAAATTAATCTTCATTTAGATTGTGCATATTAGTCCGCAAACTAACAGTTTGCGCTACGAAAACTTACGAAATATGCTTTATTCTCTATTAAAAACGGTGTTTCTATGTCTAAAAACTTATAGGTAGCAACTTGAGTTAGATTAGCAGGATTGGGGAGTTTACTATGAAATTCAACCTCTTGAGCGATAATAAAAAGATCGTAGACATAGTAATGTTGGCAGGTTCAATACTAATTTGCGTGGGAGTGATTCTGCAAATTGTGAGTATGGCAGAAAGTCATTCTTTGTGGCTTTTAGGATTGGGGGCAATCGTAGTATTCTGGAGTGCCTTTTCACAAATGTTCGTGAATGCGAAGAAGTCTGATATCGACCCACCGAAGGCTATCGCAAACATCTCATTTTTGATCTTGGCTGTTTTCTGGGGAATATTTTTGACGTGGATATATGTGAAAACGCATTAGTCTTCTAACTATGACATTCATGTTTTGTTGGTATTGAAACAATAAGGGACATTTGATGCTTTCAACAGCGCAGCTAAAGCAATTTGAAGAAAAGGGGTATCTGTTACTTTCCGGTTTGATCCCAAAAGACACTATCGTCCAAGCGGAACAAGCAATGTGGCATTCAATGGGTATGGACCCGGACGATCCTGACACATGGGAACACTTCCAACGCCCATTTCTCACCGGCTTTTACGTCCAGAAGATGTGGAATGAGAAGCGCATTGAACTTTTCGGATTAACGCATCCAGATATGTTGGCGTGTTGCACTCCAGATTATCTCACTGTCCTTAATCAACTTGCCGAAAGATATCCGACAATTCCACACTGTAAAAGCCAACATCCAGATAGTATCTGGGCGATGAATCAATTCCCTATTTCTGCTGAGTGGAATATGCCTTCACCTCACCTTGATGGATACTCAAGGGATTTAAGTTTAGACCCAGGCACTTTTCGGGCATCAAGTTTAACCTATCTCACCGATGCCAATTCCCATCAAGGAGCCACAATGATATGGCCCGAAGGTCCTGAACGGATTCGGGAGTTCCGCAAAAAGAATCCGCATTCTTCAAACCATGTCCGATCTATGCTGACACAGTTACCACAGATAGATTTAGGCGAACCGATGGAAGTTGTTGCAAAGCAAGGTGATGTGCTTCTGTTCCATCACCTGTTACCGCATGCCAACACATTGAATGTGGGTTCTTCCCCGCGTTTCGCTATCCGTTATATGTGTCTGTGCTATGATTGCCGCGCATGGCAGAAAAAAGGAGAGTGGAATATCTGGATGCCGTAGTAATTGACGACACATCAATATTCTCTCATTTCGTTTATTAAATACTCGCTTGCGTTAAAGTAAAATCTCACGTTTCAATTTAACTCATCTAACACCACAAGGTCGTGAACCTTTGTAAACTCACAGTCAAGGAGAAAATAATGAACCAAAATCTATACTACATCAAGTCAAAATCAGTAAGAATGAATATTACACATCTTATTCTGCCGTTTATATTAGTTGTGGCATTTACCTCTGCCCTCTTTTTAGTACAAACCGCAATTGCACAAGACATGTTAGTGCAAACCGGATTTGAGGAATTCACTTTAGGTGAACCACCAACAGATTGGGAGGTCCGAGGTAATCAGATGCAAGTAACAGACGACACTGTCAAAACCGGTGATAAATCGCTTGGTATCTTAGGTGGAGCCAATGACGATAGAGTTGGAGTCGCCATTGAAACCGAAAATCCCATCATCTCCGTAGAATTTTGGGTATATATTAAGGGGGCTGGGCGTTCCTTCAATCTCAAAGTTGTTTCTGATGACAACATTGCACAAAACGATGGAGGGGTATATCTCAATTGGAATGCAAACGCGACTCGCCTTTACAACGGTTCCGCTTGGGTCCCAGTGGATGACTTCCCGTTTGAAACTTGGAAATACGTCCGAATTGTTGCCAATGTTGAGAATAGTGTATTTGACTATTACGTGGGAAATGACAGGGATGGCGCACTGACAGCTGAACCCAAAACGGACCTCGCATTTCGGAAAGCTGCGACAAATCCCGTCGCGCAGTGGGTCGTTTTTCACGTTTACTCTACAGTCGCACAAGGCTTCGTAGATGACTTACTTATTTATGAAGGTAGAGAACCAGCAAACCTCACGCCTGTGGATCCAAAAGGAAAACTGGCAACATTCTGGGGGCATGTCAAAAAACACTCCTCGTTTTGATAGAGTGATTTCCTTTGCGGATAGTAACCTATTGGAATATCTATTCTAAAATTATAGGTATCAGTAGTCAGGAATCGGAGTTCCCTCCCGCCAAATGCCATACGCGCATTTGGCGTTGATTCACAAAGACGTACCATCTTCTGTAGGAGCGATCTCCGAATCGCGACCTATACCCGCAATTTTAGAGTAGACAGAACACTACAGCAGTTACACGTATAAGTTATCAAGGAGAAAATAAATGGATCGAAACCGATTCCGCATTAGACTCAATTCAGTAGAAATAGGAACTGCTAAGCTTTTGATGGGATTCATGTTTGCTATCGTGTTTGTCTTGAGTCTTACTTTAGGGCAAACCGCCATAGCACAAAAAGTATTTGTGCAAACCGGATTTGAAAAAGAAACGCTTGGAAAACCACCAAAAGATTGGGAAGTGAGAGGAGATGGGTTTGAAGTGACAAATGATACGGTCAAAACCGATAAAAAATCGCTCGCTATTTTAGGTGGTGCCAATGATGATAGAACTGGAATTGCTATAGAAACTGACAATCCCATCATATCAGTTGAATTTTGGGTATATATAACAAGCGGCGGCAGATCTTTCAATTTCAAAGTTGTAACCGCTGATAATATTGCCCAAAACAATGGTGGAGTTTACCTCAATTGGGATGCCAAAACTGCCCGCCTTTTCGATGGTGCTGCATGGCAACTCATTGACGACTTTGATACGGATGAATGGACATACGTTCGCCTCATCGCAGATGTCGGCAAAAGTGAATTTGACTTTTATGCTGGTAACGACAGAAACGAGGCGCTGAAAGCAAGAGGCAAGAAAGGACTACCTTTTAGGAATGCCGCCGTAAATCCGGTCGCCAAATGGGTTGTTTTCCACGTCTATTCTATTGCTGCCCCCGGTTATGTGGACGATTTACTCGTCTATGAAGGCGACGAACCGATAAACTTGGCAGTTGATCCACTCAAAAAACTTACAACCGTTTGGGGACATCTCAAAACACCACTTACAACCATGGTGAATTATTGAAATAATTATACACCTCACCTGTAGGAGCGATCTCCGAATCGCGACCAAAGCTACTCTTAGTCGGGAATCAGAGTTCCCTCCTACAGTTCAGATGTAAAGTTAATTGTAAAATCCACTATAAATAGGTAGGCAGCAATTCTTATTCTTTTATGTACCGGGACGATAAGAGTTATAATGGAATAACTTTAGATAAACTCTGTAACTATTTTAATTCGAAGGAGAAATACTATGAAGTGGCGGCAAGTTCTGAAAAACTTGGTTCGCACTGCAGGTGTATTTGGACAAGAACTAAAAAACGCTTTCCGTGAGTTGATAAAATCTATTCGTTCCATTGACAAAGATCGGATGCCGGATCCGAGACAAGTTATTAAAGAACTGAAAAGGATTCTACGTTCCATCATCCAGGCAGGAAAAGAGAAATTGGGAGAATTGTGGGAAGCAATCCAAAATCTGAAAGATGCTATAGCAAAGATTGTCAAAGCGCAGATGCCAGATATGCGTGATGTCTTCGGTTCTATAGGTGAGTGGTGGTGGGATTTGAAAAGATTACTTCAGAAGTTGAAAGAGTCTATTCCTTCAATTGAAGAAGTACGCGATCTGATTGAAGAAGTAAGAAAACAAAGTAAAGATGGCATCCCACTCGACAAAGTAGCGGAAATAATTGCTGGATTGGGGGTTCCTGGACTCATATTAGTGGTTGTAATGGCTGCTTCTCCGTGGTATGGTGCAGCTGCAATAACTGCTTCTCTTGCCGCTATTGGTCCATTTGGAATGCTTGGTGGCATCGCTACTTTACTTGTTTTAGCACTCATCGCAAGGGCACTCGCTAAATTTGGATTTGAAAAGTTATTTCAAGCAGTTTTAATCAAACTTAAAAAGAAAAGAGGTAAAAGTTGTCAGGAAATCTTGAACGAAATAGATAGTTACCCAATTTCCAAGGAACTCAAGAAAAAACTTAGAGAATTTATAGAAAAATATTGTGAAGAAAACGGTGGGGAGGAAAACGATTTAGAAGACAATGAAGAGGAGGTCAGCAGTGAACAGTGATACAGTTAGTCTAACACCAGCACAACGTTTACACTTTGACATCTACGGTTTTGTGTTATTGGAAAACGTCTTAACCACTGATGAAACCGAACGGATGAAAGATGCCCTTTACAGAATTAAAGCTGATAAAAACCTTGATGGCACAAGGGTTTATCTAAATTGGCGAGGCGAACACCACGCACACATGGGAAATCTTGTTGAATACGATCCCGCGTTGTTGGAGTATGCAGCGCATCCCAAACTTGTTCCTTTGGTTGAGGAGGTAGTTGGTGGGGCAGTCCGTCTTGAGGAGACCGAAGCCATTATTAACTGGCGAAACTCTGATGATAATTTAGATGAACTTCACAAACGGCGTTACAATCCAACTGGTTTTCATCGTGGCACGCAGCACGGTTGGGGCACCTATATGGAACAAGATAAGTTCCACTGCATCTTTGTGAAGACACTTGCTTATCTAACCGATGTCGGCCCTGACGACGGCGGAACGTGTGTGATACCGGGAAGTCACCGCTTGACGTGGCAACAAAACGAAATGATTGACGCAGCTTTGTCTGATGATAAACTCATTCATCAGGTTGAAGCGTCAGCGGGTTCTGTTTTGCTCTTTGCGGAGGCACTCATTCACAGCACCACTGCCATCCGTAGCGACAAAGAGCGTGTCATTCTCATCGCAGGTTATACCCCACCGATGGTCCGAGAATGGCCGGGCAATGAGGTTAGTCCAGAATTTGTTGAGACACTCCCCGAAGAAATCCGCCCGCTTATCTCTGGTAGTGACAGTTGGCACTGGAGACGTCGATATTAACCTATATTGGACTTTGCCCGCAGTTGTTCAATTTCCAATAGTGCCTTGGCGAGTTCGGCTTCAACGTTTTGGCGGGCAACAGATTCTTGTTGTGCGCGTTCTTCGGCATATTGTGCGCGTTCTTCAGCGTGTTCTACCCTTTCTGTAGGTGGTTGCAGCCATTGTTCTGTGAGTGGGTTATAAAGTCTCAAAACACCGCCATGTTCACCGAGTTCCAAATTCAATACGTCAGAGCGTAGACGTTCATCAACAAAATCTATCTCTTGATACGTGCCGTCTGTAAGCCGAAACCCGATAAAACTTGGGTTTATCTCACCGTAAGGATCGTAAATATAGTATTCCTTCACTGCAAGAACTGACGCATAAAGATCCTTTTTACGACGCATGTCTTCTCTAAATGTGCTGGGACTTGCCAATTCCAGAACAAAATCAGGCGTATTGCCTTCTTCCCATGTTAGATAGGTACGTCGTGGTTTTTTAGAAACACCAAAAACCACGAATACATCCGGGGCAACAGATTTTTTAGGATTTCCTTGTTCATAATACAGTAACAGATTTCCCGATACATAAACTGGGTCATCCCGGAAATGGTGTTGCAGCGTCTGAATGCAATCCACCATTAAGTCGCGATGTTTATCCGTTTCTGCCATAGGTTTACCGTCCGATTCTGGATAGATTATTGTTGGTGCAGATTGTATTTTTGGTTTCATCGTGCCATCTCCTAAAAGCGGCAAGGATTTTGACTGAAATGCAGATTAATATTGCCTCATATTTTTATATTTGCTTCCATTAAAGTATACCACACTACCTCTTGAATGTCAGGTATTTATGGTAGATTTAGAATAATAAGACATTATTCGCCTGTAGGAGGGAACTCCGATTCCCGACTATCAGTGAGGTTCGTCGCGATTCGGAGATCGTTCCTACAGAATATATGTGAGCTTATTTACAGAATTTACTATAAAATTTACAGTTCGCTGTATTGAGCAGTGTTAATGTAGCATTCAGTAAATGAATTTCTACTTAACAATATTATTATTATGCTCCTGAAGTTCGCGGCATCCACAACGGCTCTTTTCCCATTTCCGCAAACAACAATTTCATTACCAAATCCGCCTTCAATTCAGCATGATCAGGTGAATCCCAAAGATTGTTGATTTCCCCTGGATCCTCTTGCATATCGAACAATTCTCCATATTCCCGATTGTAGTAGACGGTAAGTTTGTATCTGTCATTAACATAGGTTTTAACGTGGACAGTCGTTGGTTCGTGGCGGTTTTCAACAATGATATGATCACGTGCTTGCGTTTCTTGTCCGGACCAGACTGGCATCTGATCCACACCTGTCATCGGAAGTGGTATGTCAATCCCCGCTGCACTGAGGAACGACGGTGCTAAATCCACTAAAGTCTGCAACGCATCAGATTGTTTCCCAGCAGGCACAACCCCTGGATAACGGACGATAAACGGCACCTTAATAACATCTTCGTAGTGAAACGCCCCTTTGGCAATAAGGCCGTGCTGTCCGTAAAAATGTCCGTGATCTGATGTGAAGACGACCAATGTGTCATCAGCGAGTCCGAGTTCATCAAGTTTTGCCATGATATTGCCGATATACTTATCCATAAGGCTTACCATACCGTAATATACAGCAATATCTTTGGCAAGTTCATCCCGATCGCGTAGATGTGATCTAAATCCGTGAACACCTTTACCGCTTTCGCGCCATTCGGAGAAATCCGGTTTTTGCTGCTGCGTCATTTGGAAATGTGGTGGGTTGTTGTCATGTTCTCCCTCTGTTACCGATGGCACCGTCAATGCTTCTGGATCGTACATCGTATCCCACGGTTCTGGAACAAGATATTTTGGATGCGGATCGAAGAAACTTGCCCATAGAAAAAAGTTCTCACCATTCTGCTGATAAGTCTCGATCAAAGCATTCGTGCGTTCAGCGATCCAAGTATCGTAATGATATTCTTCAGGAATCGGCCACTTTCGGTATTGTCCCTTAGCATTTCCTGTCGGTGGAGCGAAGTAGTCACGCCAATTGGCAAGTCCTTTTTCCTCCATCCAGATAGCATAATGTTGACCGACGTGTGCTTCATCGGCGTGGTTACGTGCCAGTTCTACATGCTCAAATCCGTAAAACGGTTCATTGAAGTTTCGCCAGAAGTCTAAGTCTTGCAAAATAGGATAGGATTCCAGTGATGGAAATTCGTCTGTTCCGTGTAGGGGTTGGAAGTGTGCTTTTCCGACTAAAGCAGTGCGATAGCCAGCGTCTGTGAAATCTTCACCGACGGTATGTTCGTCTTCAGAGAGTTTTGTTCCAAGTGACCAAGCACCGTGTTGGCTCGGATATTTGCCTGTAATGATGGAAGCGCGTGTTGGTGTGCAGGTTGGATTAGGGCAGTAGGCTCTATGGAAGAGTGTGCCGTCTTGTGCTAAGGCATCTAAATGAGGTGTCTGAATTTCAGGGTTAAGGCAGCCCAAAGTGTTCCAATGTTGTTGGTCGCTGGTGATAAGCAGAATATTAGGCATGGATTTGTCTATATATCTCCTTTATATCTTTCGCAAAATCAGCAGAATTTCTATCACGTAACTTTTATGAACCGAGACTTTGATTACTTTATGAACAAACTTTGTCCTCAAAACGCATTTGCAACAATAACCAAGTCCTGAATATTTACAACACCATCACCGTTCAGATCAGGTTCCGCTTTGCCAAACGCATTTGCCACAATAACCAAATCTTGTATATTTACAACGCCATCGCCATTCACATCAGCAGTTACCTCAGTTTTCAGGAACATCTCACCATCTAAATCGGGGAGTGTGTGCTTGAAACTGGTAACACCGCTTTCAACACCAGTTGTTTGTATCGGGAGGCTAATCTCTTGTGCATTGCCGGAGCGGTTATAAACCGCCCAGCCGTTAGTGAACTCCCGGATAAACAACCCTTCGTGATTCTCATAAAGCTGCGCTTTCGTTTCATCACCACCGACCGGACGGCCGAGATCCGCATCCCAGAACGGATACCAATAATGTCGATGCGGATGGCGCTGCCCACCTTGCACAAAGAGGACATAGCCATCTGAATGCGTAAGGCTCATCGTTGTGAACAGGCGCATCCATTGTTGATTTCTTGGGCTGTCAAGCGGTCCCCTGTTATCTGGCAGTGGCCGACCTTCCAAGCAATTAATCTGAGGTTCACGAAAGTTCTGCTCTGACCATAACAACGTGCTTTCAATCTCTGCGAGACCTGTATAGGAATAACCATCTATAGTTTCCATGAAAGTTCCATTTACGTAGGGTGCCGAACGCGGAAT
>JAPPMR010000182.1 GCA_028818995.1 Candidatus Poribacteria bacterium
AGAAGCACTCGTCAAAACGTAGATGTCTTCTTAAGTTGACACCCGGGGAATGCCTAATGGCATTCATACCGTTGATTTATGGGTTGAGCTTGCGAAACCCGACATGGTGACCTTATCTAAATCACACGTGTCCCAATTAACGCCGAAGACGCGTGACAGAATGCGCGTGTAGCATGCTGTGGGAATAATCACATTGTGATACCATTGCCGTGTATTTCTTAGAGACTAACTTTATCCGTAATTCCCTTTCCGAATTTCATCAAGCAATTTTTGCGCTTCATGCACAGCTCTCGGTGGACTTGGAAGGTTTTTACCTATCGTTATAATTGACATATAGTAATTGTATGCTGTTTGGAGATCTCCGATGAGATGTGCACTTTCAGCGGCATTGAAATAACATACAGTTGCCGAAGACTCACACTTTTCTACTTCTAAAATCAGTTGTGCAAAACGATAATTGTCCGCAGCAAGAATATAAGATTTACCTGCTTCTATCCATGAACGCTGTAATTCCAGTTGACGCGCCAGATGAACATAATACGCTGCACCGTTTCTTGCGTTCCTTCTTGCCTCTCGCTGTTTTCTCGCTGCTGCGTAAGCAAACCGCGCACGTGTATAACAATTCGCAACAAGTTCTATCTCGTCCATTCTAATAAATCGTTTGGCATGTCTGTGGTAAAAAGCACCGAGTCTCCTATATTGTGAGTAACACCTGCGTATATTTTCTTGTTGTGTATAAATTTGTGCTTGTTGAAAGATGTAGGCAGCTTCTTCTTCATGTGGGTATTGAATATCTTCATGGACTTTATCCAATAGGAATTCAGGGGAAGCTTCTTCAATTAAAACGCGGTAACTTTCCGCCTGTTGCACCTGGGTTTTGGGTGCAACGGGCATATCCAATTCTTCGGGAAAAACTTCAGGTTCTTTATAGTCAACTTCAGGTTCAATCTCAACTTCCGATACGGTCAACGCATCAAGCAAGATTGATTTTTCTGTTTCGGAGAAATTTTCAACCAATGCAGTAATATCTTGAACTGCCAAAGTATTCGAAGGCGGTGCTGCTGTACTCGCTTCCTTGAATAGGGCATCCGCTTGGACAACGAGTTGTGCATCCTGCAAACAGAGGGTATGTGCCTTATGCAATTCGCGAAGTGTTTCATCTGTGTCTCCGTTGCGTGCATATTCAATCGCTTCAGTATAGTGCTGCATGAGTTGAATTTTCAACTTTTCTTTATTTTCCTTTTCGACTTTACTACGCATCTCAAAGAAAAGGTTTTGATTGATTTGCTCGGCAATATCGATTTGTAATCGAAAGGTTTTTCGGCACCGTTCAAGTGCACTTGCCAATTCGGTTGCCGGGGAATTAGAACTTTCTGCAATTAAGATAGAGGCTTGTTGTTCGTACTGCCAACGGCGAATCCGATCAAGTTCATTGTACATTTCAGTTGCTGTTTGGTACCGTTTATCAACATCTCTATGGAGTGCTTTTATCGCAAAATTTCGGAATTCTTCTGGGCAATTTTCAAGGTTCTCTATTTCACCCGCGGCCTTCTTTTTATCAATTTCATCAACTTCACCAGAAAAAGGGAATTGTTTTGTGAGTGCCTCATAAAGAACTAAACCTGTAGCGTAGAGATCAGCCCGAAAATCATAAGCCCCATAGTGTTGTTCTGGTGCCATGTAGCGCCGGGTACCGGTCATGGTTACGGCGAACTCGGTTGATTCCCCAAAAATACGTGCGATACTGAAATCCGCAATTTTCGCCTCTTTATCAGGTGTGAGTAATATATTTTGTGGCTTGATGTCACGGTGTAGGATATTGTGAGCATGCGCAGCTTTTAAACCGTTGCAGATATCCAAACCGATATTGAGGACATCATTTAAGGTTAAATCTCCTTGTTGAACGAGTTTGTGTAGGTTATTTCCTTCAATATACTCCATAACTATCCAGGCAATATAATCGTCCTTACCCGGTTCAACAGTAAGGATTGAGACGATATTAGGGTGTCCCCATATATTTGACATCGCTTCAAGTTCCGTAAGAAGATACCGCATTCTATCTGCAGGATACGCGTCTTTGGAAAGGGCTTTGATCGCAACAATACGGTTCGTCATCTCTTCGCGGGCACGAAAGACAGATGAAAAGCTACCTGAACTGAGATACTCAAGCAACCTATATTTACCTAATATCAATTCGTTAATCTTCATAACGATTATTCGCTAAGTTATGTCTCGTTTTGGATAAATTTTGTGGGGTTTATTGTCTCTGTTTAAAAAATTAGCAAAAATAAAATCAACTGTCAACGTAAAAACAGTATTAAATGTAGTCTGTTGCCTGAATTAAAGTTGTTAAGGAATTGTTTCTAATATTTGTAAGCTTGCAGCGTAGTTCAACGGTGTATTGTCAATTCTAAAATTTCCTATAATTGGAAAAAGGAACATCTAACCACAAGTAAGGCTAAATTACTTGTGAGACGTTTACAGCACTATTTTTGTTTATTAATCATCTGACAGATTTGACAGCAGCTATCAGTTTTTTAGCCCTTTCTGTGAGCGAAACAAAATCGCCAGATTCAAGGAGAGAAGTACTAACCAATGAGCTGCCAACACCTAATGCTGATGCACCAGCATTGATGAATTCCGCTGCATTTTCCGCATTGATGCCGCCAGTCGGAATAAGTGGAATCTGTGGAAGGGGTGCTTTTATATCCTTAATGTAGGAGGGACCGACTCCACTTGAAGGAAAGACTTTCACATAATCAGCGCCTGTTTCCCATGCTGACAAAATTTCTGTAGGTGTAAATGCACCCGGTATAACCACTTTGCCATACCGATTGCAGATTTCGATTACGTCTGACTTCGTAACAGGACTGACGACAAATTCAGCACCAGCGAGCATTGCTGCACGCGCTGTCTCTGCATCCAAAACCGATCCGACCCCAACTAAGACCGCATCGCCTAATCGGGTTGACACTTCGCTGATCACCCGTAACGCATCGGGTGTTGTCATCGTTATTTCAATAACGTCTACGCCTCCAGTTTGAATAGCCGCTGCTGCGTCGATTAGTTCATTTGAACTGTTGGCACGAATTATAGCGACAATACCACATGCCTCAATACGTTGCATCTGTTCCAGTTTTGTCATAGACCGCCTCATTTTATTTAGTTTTTCAATGGTTATGTACCGCTTAGTAGTTGATTGCGTTTACATATTTTATCTGAATTTTCTGATATAATCAATTTTTTGTTGCATTCAATGTGTTAACATGTTATAATTCATTCTAAATTACGTAATATTTAATGCCGAATACACTATATTTTAGTACCAGAAACTGAGGTTAGATGTCCCTCGGACGAACATCTCATTAAATTCGTCCCCTCAAAAGAATGGAAGTTCCACTACTGCCTTATTTGATTGGATTGGTAGGTTTACTTATTCTCTCCGGCTTTTTTTCCGGGTCTGAGACGGCTTTATGTGCTTTAACGCGAGTGCAAATTGAAAAGATCCGTCTTAAACGGGGAAAAGCGTCTGCAATTGTCAATTTCGTTGACAACCCACGCCGATTATTTATTACCGTCTTACTCGGGAATAATCTTGTTAATGTTACCTTCGCGATACTTGTACTAAGGCTTGTGCCTTTAGTATTCCCCCAAACATTTGAAGCCTTTTTTCCGTATCTTGCCATAGCGCTTAGTGTTCTACCCATGCTGATTTTCGGTGAAATGGCACCGAAAACTTATGCTATAAAACACCCCGAGTTATTTGCTAAAATAACTGCACCTCCGCTATGGGCATTTTCTGTTCTCATTTCCCCTGTACGTGCACTTCTGCGAAAAATCATTGACAAACTTATCCCAATATTTGGTGGGCACCCACCACCTGAAGAGGAATTCACTACGACAGATTTACAAGAATTCTTTAAAACCTATCACGAGGAAACGCTCCCGCCTGATGAACGCGAAATCGTAAGTAATATCCTTCAATTGCGAGACATTGAAGCAAAAGAAATTATGGTACCCAGAACCGAAGTGATTGCAGTGCCTACATCAAACACTATCCAAGATACTTTGACACAGGCAAAAGAATTCGGATTTTCGCGCATTCCGGTTTATCGTGAACAGATTGATAAAATCTGTGGCATTTTCTATGTTAAGGATTTTCCGCAGTGGCACCGTGCGGAGGTAAATGCGCTTACAATAGATGAATTTCTCGAAAAACGGGCGAAAATTACAAATGCTCCCCCTGACGCGCCACTAATCCGAGAACCTTTTTTAGTCCTTGAAACTCGAAAAATCGGAATATTACTGCTGCAACTGCAACGCGAGCAAACCAAAATAGCGATCCTCCGTGATGAATATGGAGGCATTTCTGGAATTGTTACGACTGAAGACATCGTTGAGCAGGTAGTGGGAGACATCGCTGATGAACATGATAAGGACGACTCTGCACCTAAATATATAAAACATTCAGAGGATCCGCTGGTGATAGAAACTACCGGACGCATGAGCATCCGCGAACTCAACCAACAATTTGAACTCAAAATTCAAGAAGATGATGCTGATACAATTGGTGGTTATGCTCTCGGCCTTTTTGGGCATATCCCTTCTGTCGGTGAAGTTCACGTTAACGAAAACGGCATAGAATTTGAAATTACCGCCACAGAAGGCAACCTAATCACAGGCCTGTTTATCCGAGTCCCTACACCTGAAGAACCTAACAATGAGAGTGTAGTCGGCGCTGCTGTTCCATTGAAAATACTTCTATTATCCCTCTTTTTAATCGGTGCTGGCAGCGCAACACAGACTGCTATACTCATTGCCTCGTTTGGACTTGCGGTACTTGTTTGCCTTGTGTTGTCCGCCTTTTACTCTGGTTCAGAAACCGCCCTCGTTTCAGTAAATAAAATCCGAATGAACCAACTTGTTGAAACTAACGACGCAAAGGCAAAAATTATTCATCGTTTAGTTGAATCTCCCGATAAGATGCTTGCGCTGACCTTGGTAGGAACAAATCTCGCAAATGTCCTAATTTCACAATTCGGTGATCGATTGACTGAAACAGTGCTGTCCGTTTCAGATGAGTTGCAAGGAATTATCTCTATCGTTTACGTAACCATTTTGCTACTTATCTTTGGAGAAATTTTGCCGAAAACGATTTTCCGTGTTAAAGCAGATGCGCTTTCACTGCGCTATGCCTATCCTTTACGACTATCTGAATTTATTTTAGCCCCCCTAATTTACTTTGTACAATCTGTTACAAAAGGCCTCGTCAGAATCATAGATAGAGGTGCAAATTCCCCCAGTCCTGATGCCCAACGTGAAGAATTACGATTACTCGCAACTATGGGTGAAAGATCGGGCAACCTGCTGACAGAACAACGACAAATGATTCACCGTCTACTCAACTTCCAAAACCGTACTGTTAGACAGGTTATGATGCCACTCGTTGATATCGTCGCCATAGAAAAGAATACAACATGTGAAGATTTTTTACAAATTGCCGCGGATTCTGGCTACTCTCGAATTCCAGTATACGACGAACGTATTTATGACATTGTTGGAATTGTCAACCTTTTAGACGTTATCTACGCGGAAAACCGACCTGAAACGGTTGAACCGTTTATCCGCACAGATATACACGTTGTCCCGGAATCGAAAAATATTAACGCTCTCCTAAAAGAAATACAAAATACTCAGCATACGATGGTATTTGCTGTTGATGAATACAGTGGCATTGTTGGTCTTGTGACTGTTGAAGACCTCATTGAAGAAATCGTTGGTGAATTTGATGATGAACGCGATGATCCCGATTCCATCCATTTAATTGCTCCCGACATTCTTGAATGTGAAGGTAGAACCGAGATCGAAATATTGGAAGAACACTATGGACTATCAATTCCTCAAGGGGATTATTATACGACTATCGCTGGTTATATTCTTGATCGTACCGGCACAATTCCGGAAACTGGCACGGAATTAGAACTCGGCGATGCAGTGATTACAATTTTAGATGCTGATGCACGCTCAATTCAAAAAATTCGTATACGGCGGCGACTCGGTAGATTTAATACCTAACAGCTTTGCGGACAACTAAAATAGTCATTGGTTTTCAGAACAAGAGTCCCTAACCGATAACTGAGTATAGAAATATCTACAAAATTCCGAGCGGAGGCATCACAACGATTTCTTCGGTAACCATGCCAATCGGTTGTTGGCATACTGACAGCACAGCGTTTGCTACATGTTCCGGTTTGAGCATTTTCTCAAAATCAGGATGTTGTGGAATATCGTCCCAAAATGGCGTTTCAACGGAACCCGGTAGTACTGCCGTAACTCGTATATTTTGGTCCCGCACTTCAGCAGCCAATACCTTTGTTAAGGCAAGTGCGCCTGCTTTTGCTGCGCAATACGCGCTTGAAGCAGGGAAAGCGACCTTCGCAGCGATAGAAAGCACATTTATAATCTGTCCCCCACCTTGTGCCAATAGATGTGGAAGCGCGTATTTTGCACAAAGGTAAATCCCTTTCAAATTTGAATTGACAACACTATCCCAATCCGACGGATCAAAATCAACGACGGTTCCAAATTTACCACTTCCTGCATTGTTTATCAAAATATCCAAGTTTTGATAGGTGTCCAGTGTCCGTTGGATGAGGTTTTGCACAGCGTCAACGTCTGTGACATCGGTAGGGACAGCGATTGCATCCGCTCCTGTCTTTTTAAGATCTGCTGCAGATTGTTCTACAACCTGACGTGTACGGGCAGCGAGGACTACCTTTGCGCCTGCATCTGCTAAGGCAACGGCTATTGCTTTACCAATACCTTTTGAGGCGCCAGTGACAACGGCAACTTTTCCTTTGAGATTATTTGTTTCTAATTCGTCAGTCTTGTTTTGTATAGACATTTATGTTTACATAAAAGGTAGTAGGCACACTCCGTGTGCCGTTAACCAATTTTTAAGAAACTTGGACGCATCTGAGAAATTCTGCGCGCGTAGAACTATCTTCCCGAAATGCACCCCGCATGGTGTTTGTTGTCATCTTTGAGGCTTGTTTCTCTACACCACGCGCCATCATGCACATGTGCTGTGCCTCCATTACGACACCAACACCTGCCGGATTCAATGCGGACTCCAATGCTTCGGCAATTTCACGTGTTAAGCGTTCCTGAACTTGTAAACGCCGAGAGAACATATCCACAATTCTCGGAATTTTACTAAGACCGATAACTCGGTTCAGTGGGAGATAGCCCACATGACACTTACCCCAAAACGGGAGGATGTGGTGTTCACAGAGACTAAAAAATTCAATATCTTTGACGATAACCATGTCGTCACAATTCTCGTCAAAGATAGCTTCGTTTAATATCTTGTTAACATCCTGATGATAGCCACTCGTTAGAAACTCTAATGCTTTAGCAGCACGGAGTGGTGTTCTTACCAAACCTTGACGGTTCGGGTCTTCTCCTATACTTTCAATAATCTGTCCGTAAAGAGACTCTAACAATTCAGGCTTATGATCAGCTTCACTTTCTTGTTCAGTATTCATAAATTAAGAGGATTCTCCATAGTAATCAAAATGATTTTTGGGTGTTTCTCGTAAGCGTAGGCGGTGTAAAACCACCGGTTGCAAATTCGGTTCTAACACATCCCAAAGTACCTTTACAAAGTTTTCAGACGTCGGATTGAGGGTTTCAAATTCAGGCGTATCAAGATTGAGGTGTTTATAATCGAAACGTGTATAGACCTGCTTTTCAACGACTTCGTCAAGCAGATTCAAACCCGCGACGAGTCCAGTTTTTGCATCTACGTCCCCTTTTACAGTGACTTCAAGCACGTAGTTATGCCCATGCCCAGCAGGATTATTGCACTTCCCGAAGATGTCTCGGTTTTCTTTATCACTAAGTGCATGGCTGTGTAGACGATGCGCTGCACTAAACTCATAAACCTTAGTAAGATAAACCATCATATCATCTCCGTAATAGTCGGCAAATCGCGCTGAACTTTCATAGAGGCGAACCCGATGGAGTAGTCCATCAGGAAGGCATGGAGCGAGTCTTTGCCATATTTCAATTGTTATGTTTTCACATGTCGGTTGTAGTAGTGGATTTTTGCTGAACACAGGATGTTGTTTGTTCAGATGCTTGTGATCGTAATTCGCAACCACCTCTGTTTTCAACAACGCATCTAACGTCGTCAAGTTGATGACCATTCCATCATCTGTATCTAAGTCCCCTTTGACCATCACTTCAAGCACATAGTTATGTCCGTGGCTATTTGGATTTGCTGCGGCACCGAACAGTTCAAAGTTTTCGGCATCGCTCAATTCGGGAAGCCGACTGTAATGAGATGCTTCAAAGGCGGTTTGCCGTGTCAGGTAGAACATTGATTTAGACTATGTCTATTGAAAATGGATGATCGAAATTCACCTAAATTCTACTTAAAAACTTTTGCTAATCATGTAGCCAAGGATAGCTACTATAGTTATTCCACTGCCTGTCATCCGACCATATTCCGCCCATCGAGAACTTATACGCACCGATTCCGCTTGGTAAGATGCAATATACTTTTCAACATATTCAAGTGGTTTTCCAAGCAAGTGTGGGACATTATTAATGTCAACCTCTGGAGGTTTTTTCGCATCGCGCGCCACAGAATTATCACTAATGAGCCATAAGAAAAAACTACCACTAATACATCCTGCTAAAAACCATTTCGGACGGGGAACATCTTGCTGAGCATCTTGTTGCCCCACCTCTGTAGGTGTTAAGTCACATACACCTATTGTGCTCATCAGACACATAAACACTACGGTAAAAACACAAAAAACGCGCTTCATATTTCCCTCAATTTATCCATTCTAACCTAATGCTTAGTCAAAGACTAATTGATGGGTATAGAAAGTAGCCGGGAATCGGAGTTTCCTCCTACCATAAACATTCCATCAGTAGGAGCGATCTCCGAATCGCGACCTATAATAATATGTAGACAAAGCACTAAGTTGCTACTTAACAATATTTTTGAGTAGGAAAACACTGTTTTTCCTGAAAAAACAAAGACTTTTCGTTGATTCTGATGTTTTCTGTTATAAAATTGAATTTGAGCAAAACACTTGTCTTAACTTTACGAATTTCTGGTCTAAATAATTCTATGGCACTCCAATTTTAGATTTCACTATGATAAAGTTCCGTCATCCATTCACCATCATGTGCAGGATTATAGATCAATCCTTTCTTCATGTCAAGACAGAGGTCAAGGTCTTCTAACAGTATATGTCCAATGAGAACAGGTGTGCCCTCAGGGACACCCATGACGGTAGTGATTCCTTCACGCGCTAATATCGTAAATTGTACAGGCGAATATATCCATAGGTCTGTAATACCGTTGACAGTTCGCACCTGCTCACTTCGGAATGGCGTTAATCCGAGTTGCTCAATAAGGTATGGTGGTAAACCGAGACGCGTTGCCCCGGTATCAACGAGAGCATCTTCAATAGTAATTCTCCGCACTTCTTCAGGGGGCATATAGCCTGCTCTTGCTAAAGTGAGTTCATCGTTATTTACGAGTTCAATTTTTGCTGTATGTCTCATTTTGAATACACCTTGTTTTTTGACACTATTTTAACACCCTGCACGAAGTTTTTCAAACAAAAAAGCTATCAGCAAATAGTTAGCAAAAAAAGAACTTGTAGTTGCTACGTTCCCTTTGCATCTCAAACATACTATTAACTGCCGATAGCCCAAGGTAATTGATAACGAATAACCAATTACCAAAAACGTGTAAAATCTCTATTAAGCCAAAACCTCCCGCCGAATTGGCGAATCAATGAATAACGAATCACCACCATCAATTGTCAATTCCAATCCTGTAGCCCACGCACCTTCGTCCGAGCATAACCACAGTGCAGCATACGCTATATCAATCGGGTTACCGAGACGTTCCAATTGTGTTGCAACAGGAACGATTTCTCCATCCGGTAACGGATCCCAGATAATCCCCGGACATAACGCATGGACACGGATGTTTTTATCGTACAACTCTTTGGCAAGATTTTTTGCTGTTGCCACCATACCCGATTTTGCCGCAGCGTAAGCGGCGTTGGCATCTTGACGCACCCGCGCACCCGCAGAAATAGTGATAATACACCCTCCACCGCGTTTTTCTAAAATCGGCACGAGACTACGGACAGGGTTGAAAAGCGTTCGCAAGTTGTTTTGCAATGCACCATCCCAATACTCAGGGTCCATAGCGGTAATATCGTGTTCAGTTGAGAAATACCCACCTGCAGCGTGAATAAAACAGTCAACACCACCAAATTCAGCAACTGTAGCGTTAATGAGCGACTCTACCTGTGCGGCGTCCATCAAATCAGTCTGATGCGTCAGAACGTCACCGCCGTTCGCGCGGATACGTTCCGCTGTCTCTTCCATCTTTTCTGTTGTGCGTGCGGCAAGTGCCACCTTCGCGCCTTCTTGTGCAAAAAGCAGTGCTGTTGCACGACTCATGTTTGAGCCTGCACCACCGATTAACAAAACTTTATCTTTCAATCGCATTTTTTAATTTCCTTTTTCAGTTAAGACTCAAGAGGAGGTATGTTGGATTAGTGTTTTTATCTGTAGATCCACTTCTTTGGACGACTTCTTGAATTTCTGCGGTGTACTCTCTGCTCAATGTCGCGTTTTTCACAGTCCCAAGGGCTTCGTCTGTAATATATCCAGTATAGGTCTGTTCTAAAGTTTCTATTTCAAATGTTTTGGATCTTAGAAAGACACCTATTAACGCACCAGTGATAGTAAATGGTAACGGAGGTCCTTTCGGTTTAAGATCAAGGTATTCACCAGGATCTGGAAGCATATCCTCAGGTATTTGATTTGATTTGACGATCTCAGTCAGAGGAGGGGTTTCGTCGTATGAAAATTTTACTTGAAGTACAGAACCATCTTCGGTATCCGCAAATGCATCATGTAGGTCAATTGTGTCAGATTGTATGAGATTAAGACGGTCAACAGAAACTTTCGCATAGAGCCACGTTTCATATTGGTCGTTTTCATCAGCAGCTACGACAAGGTAAAGATTGTCCTCTGTATCTTTGCAAGAGTAAAGAACAGGTTGATCATAGT
>JAPPMR010000829.1 GCA_028818995.1 Candidatus Poribacteria bacterium
CTCGGTTAATCTGGTTTGCCCCGCTTCGGAATAGACTTGCACTTGTGAGAACAGCGGCACGGCTCGGAACACAAACTGCTCCCGAAAGCGAACCCATGATATGAGTTTGCCGGAAGTTTGTCCCGCGTTCCATCAGTGAATCCATTGTTGGTGTTTTGACTGTTGGGTCACCCATACCTGCAATAGCATCCCACCGATGGTCATCGGCAATCATGAAAAGAACATTGGGGCGTGAAGGCATAATTTCTCCTATAATGGTTGTTAGTTATCGGTTTCTTCTTCTGGCTGTCAAGGTTTTCTTTTACAATTTGCACATTCAATGCACAAACATTATAGCATAATCCGAAAATATGTTCACATTTCAATGAACAATCCAACACGTTCGCGCTGGTGGGAAACCTCGCCAATGTAAAGGTAATTGTGAATTTCACTATAACTGACAACTGATAACCGCAAAAAAGGAAATTCTAATGAAAATTGCAACAATTGAACAATTCTATCCACGTCGTCGGATGCGGCTTGTAAAAATTACAACAGACACCGGCATCGTTGGATGGGGTGAAACAACACTTGAAGGTAAACCGAAAAGCACATGTGCGGCAGTTGAAGAACTTGCCGGCTATTTTATAGGTAAAGACCCGTTACGTATTGAACATCATTGGCAGCATGTCTATCGCTCTGCTTTCTTCCGAGGCGGTAATATCTTGATGTCTGCCCTATCCGGAATTGATCAGGCGTTGTGGGATATTGCAGGTAAATTTTACAATGTACCCACCTACCAACTCTTAGGTGGTGCTGTGCGTGACCGTATCCGCGTTTATGCACACTGGGGCATCGGCAGTTTAACTGACGAAGGCAAAGCCGCTGCAAAAGAACGACTTGAATTTTTACAGCAAAAAGGGGGATACACAGCGTTTAAAAGCGGTCCCGGTGGTAAATGGCGCGGGCATGAACCTCCTGCAGTGATTGATGCTTTTGTTGAACGTGCCTACCTGATGCGCGAATGGGTCGGTCCCGATGTTGAACTTGCCTTTGATTTTCACGGTAAGATGACACCTGCTCTCGCTATTGAAATCTGCCATGAACTTAAAGGTATGCGTCCAATGTTTGTTGAAGAGCCTGTTCCACAAGAGAATGTTGATGCTCTCAAATTAGTGTCCGACCATGTTCCGTTTCCAATCGCTACTGGTGAACGCCTGCTAACCCGATGGGGTTTTCGCGAAGTTTTTGAGAAACAGGCGGTCGCTTACCTACAACCTGACACCTCCCACGCTGGCGGTATCACCGAACTGAAAAAGATTGCCAACATGGCGGAGGTTTACTATATGCACATCGCTCCGCATTGTGCGATTGGACCTGTTGCTTTTTCTGCCTCCCTTCATGTTGATGCTGTTGTGCCAAATTTCCTAATTCAAGAGCAAATTGATGACGGTTTAGGTGCTGGTTTATTCAAAGAAGATTGGCAAGTTACAGATGGTCACATTGAGTTGCCGACAAAACCGGGACTCGGTTTTGAAATTGACGAGAAAGAGGCGGAACAGACACTCAATACCTATCCAGAAGAACTCGGCGGCGAATACTATTATGATACCGACGGTAGCGTTGCGGATTGGTAAACTGAGTCGTCAGTTTTCAGTTGTCGGTTTTAGATGCTGCAATGTATCTACATCCCACAGAAGCACCGTACCATCCTCACTTCCACTCGCAAGGAGTTTTCCATCCGCACTCCACGATAGACTTTTGACAGATCCTGTATGTCCTGTGAGTATGGTATTGGGTGTAACCACACCGCTTTTGATATCCCATAAACGTACTTTGTTGCCAGCACTTCCACTGGCAAGCAGCGTGCCTTCTGTATTTAATGATACACTGTGAACAGTGCTTGTACGTGGTATATCGGTTACTATTTGTGTTGCAGTTTTGACATCCCACAAATGCACCGTACCATCCCAACCTGCACTGGCAAGCAGTGTACTATCTGCATTCAAAGACACGCTGCTGACGATGCTTGTTCTTGGCACAGGTATAAGTGTTGTTATTTGTGTTGCAGTTTTGACATCCCATAACCGCAGTGTGCCGTCACCACTTCCACTAATTAGCAGCGTTCCATCCGCACTAAACGATACACTATACACCCTATCTGTATGTTCTGTAAGCGATGCTATCTGTGTTGCAGTTTTGACATCCCACAAACATACCCTACCATCCCAACTTCCACTGGCGAGTAGTGTGCCGTCACCACTAAACGATACACTATACACTCGTCCTGTATGTCCTATGAGAGTAGCTATATGTGTAGTGGTTTTGACATCCCAAAGAATCACTTTACCATTAAACCCTCCACCCGCAAGTATCGTTCCATCCGCATTCAGCGTCACACTTTGGACCCCATCCGTAGATATCCGATCTTCTATCGGCACTGTATATGTTGCTATTTGTGTTGCAGTTTTAACATCCCATACACATACTGGAGCATCCCAATGGGCACTCGCGAGGAGCGTTCCATCTGCGTTTAATGATACACTATTGACACTGTTTATATGTTCTGTAAGTGTAGTTTTTTGTGTGCTGGTGTTGACTTCCCACAAACTCACGGAGTTTCGACTTGCACTGGCAAGCATCGTGCCATCCACATTCCACGATACACTCTCAACCGAGTCGTCTGTCTGTTCAATAAGAGTAGTTTTGAGTGTAGGTGTAGCGGTTGTGACATCCCACACACGTACCGTGCCATCCCCACGCCCACTGGCAAGCATCGTGCTATTAGCACTCCACGATAAACTCTTGACCGCGCTCCATGATGTGTCTTGTCCTTTTTTATATCCTATGAGAGTTGTTCTGAGTGTAGGCGTGTCAGTTGTGATATCCCATAGAAGTAACTTATAGTCGGAACCTCCAGTAGCGAGCATCGTGCCATCAGCATTCAATGAAACACACTGACTCCCACCCCATCCAGTAAGGTTTGCTTTTTGCGTGCCTGTGGTGACATCCCATACACGCACCGGTTCGTGGAAACCCGAACTGGCGAGGAGTGTGCCTTTTGCATTCAAGGATATGCTATCAACACTGTTCATATGTCCTGCAAAGGTCATTTCGGGAGTAGCCGTGGCAACGTCCCATAAATGTACCGCACCATCAGCACTTCCACTAGCGAGGAACCTGCCATCAGCACTCCATGATACACTGCTAACAGACCATTTATGTCCTATAAAGGTATCTTTGAGTGTAGCCGTGGCGACATCCCACAAATGAATCGTGCCATCCGCATTCCCACTGGCAAGGAGCGTGCCATCAGCACTCCATGATACGCTGTTAACCCCTCGCCACAATCCGCTATTTAACTCGTCTATACGTATTGTAAGCAACGCGCGTTCTTGATGTGTTTCAGTATCGTACAGCCATATACCAGTGCTACAAGCAACAGCTAAAAGGCTGCTATCAGGTGAATATACTGCTTCACTTATCCACCCTTTACCGAGGCGAACTTTGACACCATCAGGTAATCCTAATTGGGTAGACTCGGGATATTGTGCAAAGGTAATATCAACACGGACACTTGAAAGGACGAATAGTGTAAATAAAATAAAAAAGATGCTTTTTATTTTCATTCTCTTCAACCCAACCTATGCTTTATACCACCGGTTTGCGGTGTGCGACATAAGGTGGTTCAAGCATCAACTTCTGATCTTCGTCAGTCATCAGCTCACGGAGGGCATCGTCATACCTGCCTTGTCCCCATGAAGCATGCCCTGGGGAATACTTGAACAGAATTGAGCGGCGTTGATGCGTTGCAGTCCACGGGAGCGTACCATGCGTCAACGCTTCTGTAAAGATAACAACATCGCCCGCCTTCTGATGCACCGGTGCCATACAGGTTTTGTTTTCCACTACGGGACGGAACTGCGGTGGACACGGATAGTTGCTTTTATGGCTACCGGGAATACAACAGAAACCACCGTGCCCTGGAAGCATGTCTGTCAACGCCCACGAGGCAACGGTCAAACCGTTATACATCCGATCATTACGGAAGACATAGTATTGCGAAGGATCGTAAGGCGTGCCGCCACCGTGAAGTGTTCCACCTGGATTTCCCTCTATCATCAAAATTCCGTAGACGTGATCAAGTCGAAATTTTGGACCGACGACCTCTGCTAAACACGGCATAATACGTGGATGGTTGAGAAGTTTCCGAAAAGCATCGTTTTCCCAACTCAAGAAGCCACCGAATCGTTGTGAATGGATATTATCGTCCACAGGATCGGGGTAGTCTTGAACGTCAATCAGCGCGTTCAGTTCTGCAAGTTCTTCTCCCTCTAAGACACCTTCTATATTCACATATCCCCATAGGTCAAACAGATATTTTTCTTCAGCGTTCATAAAGCCATCTCCGTTGCTGTTATTGATGTGGCGAGCGCGAGGTCGGTTCCATCCGTGTAACAACGATTTTTGATCTGTCAATGAGCTCACCAACACGCGGTGAGATTTCGTTTACCCACCGGTCATCTTCGTAAACCGCTGCGTAGAGTTGTTCGCGCTGTTCCTCGCTTTCAAACCTGCGGATCCAGACATAAAGGTCATCCTCTTCTTCACCGATAAAACTACCAATGACGACCATTCCTTTAGAAATCTGGAACGGGATAACCGTTTCTTCCATGTATTTGACCCAGTTGTCACGTTGTCCGGGTTGCGTTCTATATTGTCGTAATTCGAAAAATGCCATAAAAATCTCCTTATTGAAAATTTAGGTTATTAATTGAGAAGATATTGTCTTGTTGGTAAATAGCATCATCCAAAAGAAAATGAGAAACAACTCGTTCTGGTATGCTATTTTTAGGCATGTACCTGACAGTGTTTTGCTAAATCTTTACGCACAATCTTGGCAATTTCGGGACCAATCTCCTGGAGTTTTTCTTCTAAACCTTCATTTTGGATAGAGACTGTAGAAATGAATGCGCCTTTATCTAAATCAATAGGCAAACCGTCCTCTTGTTCAACGCCGTTCCGGGCGTACCGAACTCGTGCAAGGAAAAGCGGTCCATTACCATCCTCATACTGGAGTTCAATGCGCAAGAATTCAATAGCATCAATCCTTTGCACGCGTCCAGCTAAGTCCAATGTCTTAAGTGTAAGTTTAAACGGAGACTTAACTTTGTACCTGTTCATGAGCATATCCTATCAACAATCAAAGATTATGTCTAATAGTAAACCTCAAAACGATTTTTTATAGAACTTGCAGGTATGTTATACCATAGGCAAGAATTTCAGCATCTCGTAATGCTCTTACAAGTGTTTCCAATTCAATTGTAAGGTTCGGTGTACGTGGAGTGCCTTCACTTGATGGCGGTTGCATCGAGTGTTGTTCTAAAAAATGCCCCATGTTGCTTGGGTCAACAATACCAAGCAAAAAATCAGGGAAACCATCGTGTTGGTAGGGTGGTCCTATGCTTGTCGGAGAAGGTAAGATATTTGCAACTTCTTTAACTGGATCTAAGAGTTCTAAACCTTTAGGTAAAGGTTCTTGAATTTCTATTTCATGTACGTATGCCGGGCCGTTTGCAGTAGGAACTCTCACGCTACTCAACATCGCGTATCGCCACGCGACTGCATAAGATCGAGTGATAGAAATGAAAGGACTGTTAACAGTGCTTCGAGCGATATGAAGCATTAACCGAGTTATAGTAGGTGTCATTCTGGGTGCCCTTGCGGCAAAACCGCTTTCTATTGGGTCGTTTAAGTGCCAATAGGTCCCAATACCTGCTCCGCGATAGAATATCGCCATAAACCTTTTATTCCGTTCTCATTTTCCAATATGGATATGTAAGTGTACCACCAAATTTGTGAATGTGTCAAGTGGATTTATCAGGAATAGATTGCCTTTAGCATATTTTGTCCATACTCAGACGATGTAAAGTAACCAAATGCCTTAGGCGTAATTAGTGCTGATTTAGTAATGAATTGCGCGACTACAATAACACAAATCCGAAGAAAATGTTGGGTATTAAGGTCTTAATATAGAAAAAAGTCTACATTATAACCTATCATAACCATAACCGTTGCCAGTAATTTCAAACAAGGCCGATGCCGCTAAGAAATGAATATCTGCATCTGCGTCTTCTAAAACTGTCTCCAGAATCTGTGTTGAACTATCGTTTTCTGCATCTCCAAGTGCCCTTATCAGATCGGCTCGGAATGCGCGTTCTGTCTGTTCAGCATGCAATTCGGTAAGTTTTGCAACGAGTGCTGCAACCGCTTTGTCGTTAGCGATTTTACCGAGTGCACGGGCAGCATCCCTACGAATTTCAATATGATTATCCTCGTTGTTCATGACTTCAATAAGAGGATCAGTTGTTGAAACATCCGCAAGTTCACCTAATGCTTGCGTTGCCAATCTCCGAACATCTTTATTGTCCTCATTTTCTCCGTTTGCAACGAGAATAAGATCGGGGATTAATGCAGTTGTTCCCGTTTCTCCAATTTTCCGCGCCGTATCCTTTCGCGTATCAACAACTGGGTCCGCGAGTGCTTCCCTCAATTCTGAAGCATTAAGTGACCGAGTGCGTGCTAATGCAACAGACGCAGCATTTCTGATTGGATTTCCTTCCCATTTGTCATCTGTACGTGCTTGCATTTTATCAGAGATGAACTCAGGTAGATTCAGTTTTTTGGCAGATCTGACGATAACTTCCCAACTCCAGTTCCTTTTCCTATCGTTAAGTGCCAAATTGCGTCTGTTTGCAGCATCTTCAAGGGCAATAATATACTCAGTATCGTCAATGATGCGGTTAGCAAGGGCGTTTGTTGCCTCTGTTCCCTCAATTGCCCCAAGTGCAACCGCAGCTTTGATGCGGGGCGAGGCGTTTGCCAATGCAGCTGTGCTGGCATCTAAAGGTATTCGCTTATCTTCCAAGATCGCAATAAGACGTGGAACGGCTTTTTTGCTTTCTAATTTTCCGAGTGCTGTGATTGCATTATTAGAGATATTACCGATTCGGATGTCAAGCGCGCGGATGAAGAGATCTTCTGAGGCTTTATCACCAATGTTGCCGAGTGCAGTAACAGCTACAGCGCGGATAACATCAGTTTCTAACTGATTTTCAACCATTTCGCTCAGTTTAGGCACCGCTTTTGCATCTTTTATGCCTCCTAAGGCAGCAACAGCTTGTAGGCGAACAGCACTGTTTTTATCGTTGAGTGCTTCACGGAGTACGGGTGCTGCGCGTTCGTCGCGAAGGGCATTTAACGAGGCAGCCGCAGCAGCACGGATAGAGATTGCTTCTTCTCGGTTTTCAAGGATTGCGATTAAGGGTTCCACTGTCTTTCGGTCTTTAAAGCCTCCAAGTCGGGTAACAGCCTCTTTACGAATAACATAACTCGGACTTTTCAACTCGGCAAGCATGGTGTCTAACGCTGAAGCCTTATGAATGACACCGAGCATATAAACGATTGCCCAGCGAGTCCATTCGTCATCAGCGGATTTGAGCGCATCAAGTAGCAAATCAGTTGTGGTTTCATTTCCATCTTTTACTAATGCACCGATGACCTCATTTTGAACAGATTGAACTTCATGACCATCATCAAAACTCCCGCGTCCTTTTTTGACGATATCGACCAGACCTTTATCAGCCAGAGCAGGACTTATTTCGCGCAATGCTTTCGTTGCCTCAAGCCGTGCGGTTTCATACTTATCAGTTCTGATTATATCAAGCAAAGGTTCAACACTTTTCGTAGATTTAATTGTTCCTAAAGCAATCGCAGCCTCTTGGCGCACAACACCTTGTTTGTCCTTTTTTAGCGCAGTGATTAGCGCATCAACAGCCATGTCGCCACCAACTCTGCCGAGTGCCCATGCGGCACTGCGCCGAACTGTTGCCCGTTGATCGTCTGCTAATGCGTTTGTCAACGGTTCAACGACGGCATCGCCTTTGAAAATGCCGAGTGAGCGAGCGACTTCACTCCGAACAAGACTGGGAATAGGTTTAAGTTCACCCCATATCCGATAATTGGAACGCGGATAATCTGCTGTCCATTCAATATTCAGGGAGTCAAGGTGGGCTCTCAGTGCGTCAAGTGTTTTATATTTCCGTTTCATGTGGCGCTGGAAATCTGATATGTCATCATACTGCATTGACAAGACCCAGAAAAGTACGGGAAGAGTTTCTGTGTCTTTAATACGACTAAGCACCTTGACAGCATTCGCTCGGATAACAGCACTCGTTTCATCACTCAACATGAGTAACAACATCGGTTGCGTAGCATTTTCAGGTTTCAACTGCCACAGAGCGTTGATAGCAGCGGACCGAACTGTTTCGCGACGCAGTTTATCCATTGAAATTGCAATTAATTTTCGAATCGTTTCTTCATTAGAGACATTAATTTTGCCGAGTGCCTCCGCTGCTTGTGTGACTGTTGTATCGTCCAATTCAAGCGCGGCAGTCAGGACGGTAACAGCTGCACCGTTGGTGCCGCGTGCTCGCATGTTTCCAAGTCCCTTTGCAGCGATGGCTTTGACCTCTTTGTTCGCATCACCTGTTAAGATGTCAATAAACGGCTGTATGGCGCGTCGATCACCTATAATACTTAATACGTTTGCCGATTCTAACTGCACGCGGTATCCACCTGTTTGCAGTGCGTCTATTAATGCTGGAACAGCAACTCCCCGCATTGAAATTAAAGCGGCACTCGCTGCACCTTTTAAATCCTCGTTTGCTAAAAGTTCGATTAGAGGTATAACTGCTTCTTCCGCTCGCAGTCTTCCCAAAGCATCAATTGCTGCGGATTGTGCTCTCAAGCGGTATTTTTTCATCCAAGAATCGTCAATATACGCGCTCGCTATATATCGGTATTGCTCGGAAAAACCGTCATCTACGTCTGGGATAATATTGTTTGCGCCTGTTTTGAGTACAGCCAAAAGCGTTTCGACTGTTGGCATGCCAATCCTGTTAAGCGCATCTATAGCAGTGTCTTTGACATAAGCGTTGGAATCTGCCAAGAGCTTTACCAAATCGTCAATTGCCGCTTCCGCTTGAAGTTTGCCGAGGAGTTTCGCGGCGTGCATTCGGACTTGCGCGTTGTTATTTCTCGTAGCAAGTTGAAGGATTGGGATTATTTCAGGATTTGGTTGAAATTTAGGTTGGCAGAGTGCACCTACTGCCACGATAGCACTATAAGAAACTTCTGGCGCTTCGTCTATTTTGGTGAGAATTAATTTATACGTTGGAATGAGCTCACTACTTTGTAGTGTGCCTAATTTTCGGATTGCTGCTTTTCTGATTTGCGAGTCTTGGTGTTGGGCAGCGTTTTTTAGCAGAGTGGCAAAGATGGAATCTGCACCTTCTGTTTCACTGCGTAGTTGCTGTAAAAGTTGTTCAACCAATTGGAGGACATGCGGCTGATAACATTTCTGCGCCTCTAATAGTCCTGTACCAACAACGGCATCTGATCTCTTTGCTAAGTCCGATAGCAGTGCAGGCTGTTTTTCAACTGCCATTGCAAGTGCGGTGGCGAGCAATCCTGAAATAGAATTCCGTGACCGTATAAAGCGTTCCTGTTGGTTCAGTTCGTCCGAATCTGGATCTTCAAGTATTGAAATTACGTTAATATCGGCATTCAATGTCTCAAGATACGTCAATGCTTGTGTGATGGCTTGATGCCAACTGTTCGCATCTGTACTGTTTCGCAACTGCAGGAAACGGTTGAGATAAACTGCTTCCTGATTCTGTGAATCATTAGAGAGCGATTTTTGAACCGCAGATTCTGCTGCCGCAAAATCCCCTTGAACGATTGCTTTTCGGGCTGAGAGGATCGCTTTGTGTTCTTTTTCACCACATCCGATGAGAAAGGCAAGGCTGATAAGAAAAATACAGATAATAGAAAATTGTTTCATAGAATATTGCCTCAACAACATAAAATTGCGTCTACTCTCCCGCAATTACCAACTTCGTAAGATCGGCTACGGCATAGACATGTTTTGCTATACGGTTTAATAGTGCTAATCTATTTCTGCGTAGTTCAGCATCTTCTGCCATAACGAGAACATCGTCAAAAAATTTGTCTATTGCGGGTTGCAGTTCTGCTAACTGTTGCAACAGTTTCGGATATGCACGTGCCTGAATGCTCTTTTCAAAATCAGGTTCTGCATCGGTGATGTGAGTGTTTAATTCCTTTTCAGCATCGTCTTTTAGTAGTACAGCATCCACCGTTTCCGGTGCATTTTCAGGTAAGATTCTCAATACCCGATTGAGTGCATTATATATGTCTTCAAAATTAGGTGTCAAGCGAAATTCGGCAAGCGCGCTGGCACGTTTGAGAATATCCACAATGTCAACACCACCAACTGCCAAGACAGCATCAGCAAGGTCGGGTGTATATTCCTGTGTTTGCAGGATAACGCGCATACGTTCTCTGATAAAATTCAGGACGCTGATTTCTGTATCGCCGACTAATTCCACCTCGTATAAAGAGATTGCTTTTTGGACTACTGCATCTAAAGAGATCGGCAACTGCCGATCTTGCAGGATACGGATTGTACCGAGCGCATGCCGCCGTAAAGAGTATGGGTCTTGCGAACCTGTGGGGCGTTCCTCTATGCCGAAGTATCCGACTATGGTGTCGAGTTTGTCAGCGATAGCAAGGATCGCGCCGAC
Organism: Candidatus Poribacteria bacterium; assembly: GCA_028818995.1. The sequence goes on from JAPPMR010000829.1 coordinate 10,644, forward strand.
TTCCGTTTCAGGCAGTGGTGTATCTGCACCAAGCGGTTGATAATGCTCAGCGATGGCAGAGGCAACCGGTTCAGATTCATCAGAGTTTTTGGCGTAATACCTACCCGTGATCCCTTGCAATGATGGAAACTCAATGACCATGTGTGTGGTTAAATCTGCCTTGCAAAGCCATGCTGCACGTTCAGCGTGATGGGTAGTCTTTTCTGCTAACTTCAATTCTGCACCGATGAACTTTACTAACGCCTTTAGCCGTTCTGCTTTATCTAAGAGGGAACCGAGTTTGGCGTGGAAAACAACCGAACCTAAACGTTCAACTTTATCAGCAAGTCTGGTTTTCTGATCTTCTCTATAGAAGAACTCCGCATCATTGAGACGGGCGTGTAGAACACGTTCATTTCCGTGCCGAACACCATCAATATTTCCATCTGTGCCGTTAGAAATCGTAATGAAT